>NZ_JAOS01000026.1:0-105851 GCF_000523975.1 Mycobacterium sp. MAC_080597_8934
TGCCTGGTCGAGCTGGGCGATGGTTTCGGGGCGCAGGCCGCGGGAGTTGCGGACAGCTTTGTAGAACGTGCTGCGGCTAAGTCCTGCGCGTTTGGCCAGTTCGGTGAAGGTCATCCGTTTCTCGGTGAGGCGGCGTCTGACATACCAATCGAGCCGTGCGGGGCCATCTTGAGGTGCTTCCACGTTAGAAAGATAACTGTAGATGACAGTTTACGTCTACATGTGTCGACAGAAAGATGATTTAGTCGCTAGAGTCATGCCTACATGATGAGGTTTTGTTGACAGTGAACGGAGAAGGTGACATGAAGGTGCTGAAGGCGGCTCTGGCGCTGGCCGGGGTCGCAGCGGTCGCGCTCTACGTGGCCGTGATGCTGCTCATTGAGCTGCTGGCCCGGCTGTTGCCGCTCATCGTGCTGGGCGCGGTCGTGATGTTGACCGTCTATGTGTGGCGCCGGGTCCAGGCCTACCGCCGAGAGCGCCACCCACAGAGGGCAGCGATGAAGAATCGCGCACATCGCGCGGGGCTGGCCCGTGCACCGCAGCCGCCGGTACCCGTGGTTTCCGCACTGCCATCGCATCGGCACACGCGGGTGATCGTCGGCGGCGAAGGGGAAGGCAGCTTCGAGGGGGAGGGGTACCTACAGCTGGGGCCGCCTCTGGCTCTGCCTAGCCCGGCGGGCCAGTCCTACGCCTCGGCATCTGGGCGTTCCCACGCCCGGCGCAGCGTCTCGCACGCACGTCCGCGGAGCAGCCGGCCATGACCCGACCCACTCCGCTCGATGACGATGAACGCTGGCTTGTGGGCATCGGCGCTCAAGTTCGGCCCGAGGACAAAGACGACGAAGCCGACGCCGAGGCCGACGACGCACACGACGACGAGTTCGATCACGACCGCGGCGACTCTGACGACGATGCGGGCGACGAGACGCTCGATCAGCCCGAAGTCCACGGCGGTGACGATGATCAGGGCTCGACGACTACGCAGTTGACCACGGTCACCGATCTCGACGCAGCGCCGAGTTCAGACCGCAAGCCCGCGACCGGCGACTCCGCGGACAAGCGCCGCCGTTTCACACCGTGGGTGTTGGGAGCGGGGGTTGGCGCGGTCGCCCTGGCAACCGTAATCACCGCTGTCGCTTCAAATTTGAACAGCCCGGCTCCTGCTGCGGCGCCAACCGCGCCCACTGCGTCGTCATCGTCCGCGCCGCGGCCTGCTCCCACAGCACCACCACGACCTACGGCGCCCAGCGACGCCAACGCAGACGGGCCGCTGCCGTTCACGGCCAGTTCTGACTGCGACGAGGCCGGCTCAACCCCGGCCCAGTCGGTGGCGGTTGCCGATTCGCCGACACCGTGGATATGCGTGCTCAACGGGCCAGGACAGCGGCTGGATCTCGTATTGGGCCCACCGGGAATGCCGCAGTCTTATGTGATCACCGGAGTGGTGATTGTGCCGGGGGCGATCGGTAGGCCAGGGCGCCCCGACACTGAGCCGGACCCGTGGCTGGCCCATCAAGTTGTGACCCGGTTGCAGTGGTCATTTAACGACCCCGCCAACACCGTCAAGCCCCAGAACACGTTCAACGTGCGCGGTGAGGCGCCGATGGCCATCCCGCACATCACGGCCTCGAAAGTCACCATCATCATCCAGCAGACCAGTCCGCCACCGGCTCCGCAGCCCAGCGCGACCGAGCAACCCGCGCCCGGAGGCGTTTTCGGGTCGGTGCTCGGCCCGCCCGCGCCACCAACTGGGACACCGGGCGGCGCATTTGCCCTCGATGGCAACGAGCCCGGACCGGGTAGCAGTCTGCGGACGTTCGCGGTTTCCAGCATCAAAATCATTGGACACAAGGCGATCTGATGAAAATTTCCAATACATGGAAGCGGAGGCTCGGCGCCGGAGGCAGTATCGCGCGCCGGGGCGGGTTCGCCGCTCTGGTGTTGTTCTCGTCGATCAGTGGTCTGGCCGAGGCGAAGCGGTTCGTGTTTCCGCCACCGCCTCCGCCGATCGTCGAAGAGAGCCGGTCGGTCGTCAATGAATCCGACCGGGTCAAGGCGTTCGCTTCGGACTGCATCGAATCGCTGCTGTCGGGAACCATCAGCGGCGGAACCGATCTGAGCCGCTGCTACCCCGACGGCCGCAAGTACACCCCGGCCGTTCCCGGCTCCAAGATCGTTTCTGATGCCAAGCCTCAAGCGATCAAGTACGGGCCCAGCAACGACCAGGTGAGCCTCTACAGTGTGAAAGTCCAGGTGAGCGAACAGCTTTACCCCGGTGCTCCCAAGAGCCCGGCGATCTATCAGCTCACGGTGAGCGTCTATCAGCACACCGGTCTGCAAGCGATCGACAAAATCTCGCGCCTGCAGTCCGACCCTCCCGGGGCATATATCGCCCTGAACTATCCCGTCACGGTGGAGCCGCGCAAACCCGACTCGACCGAGTTCACACCCTTGTTCACCTCATTGTCAGGATTCGCCACCGCGTATCTGACCAACGCTGGGGGATTGGACCGATTCACTACCGCCAACTCGGGGATCACGGCGCTGGCGGCCTATAGCGAGGCGACCGTCACCGCAGCGCAGGCCGAATCGGAGGCACCGGAGAACCCGCCCGACAACTTCGAACTGCCCGTCCACATCGACGTCTCCGCGCGCCGGCCCGACTACAGCCAGGAAACGCTGTCCTACCCACTGACGCTGCGGGCCAGCGGCGGCAGCTGGTTCGTCGCGCAGATCGACGCGATGCCGGCGGTGGCCGATCTGACCCCCACCCCGGCGCCTGCACCTGCTTCAGCAGCAACCCCGTAACCCATCACATCGAAGGAGCACCATCATGAACGATCTGAGTCTCTTGCCGACATGGCTGCACGACATGCCGAACCCGGTGAGTGCCAGCAGTATCGGTGACATTGCTGCACACGGCGTCACCGAACCCAACTCGCAGCTCATCCTGGCTGCTGGCGGCGGCGGGCTCATCGACATGAGCCACTGGATCTTCTACATCATCGTCGGGATCGGCTGCGCCTACTTCCTGGGCGGCGGCATTGTCCGCGGCATGCGCGACCACTGGAAGAAAGGCGAAGGCGCGGCGTTCAAGGCGATCCTGGGTGGGGTGGGTCTGGCCATCCTCATCACCCACATCGTTGGGATCTACCAGCGCGGCAACAGCGAAGTGGAGAAGGCCCCCGGCGGTTGGTTCAACGGCGGTAACGGCGGCTCCGTCTCAGTCAACCGCGGCTGGTGACTGCGCCCACGATGGCTCCCCGCCGCAGCGGGGAGGCCGCTACCGTACACACCGGCATCCGTGACGTCGAAATCCAGGTCGGCGGCGATGTAGGCAAAGGCCAAAAGTGGCCAGGCGGCCCCTACCGGCCCGCCGAACGGGGCGCCATCATCACGATCGGCGGCGCGACGCTGTGGTGGGTGGACACCCACGAAGGTGCGTGGCCGGTCCTAGTCGGGGGCATAGCGCTCATGGTGATCACCGTGGCGCTGATGCGCGTCCTAATCCCCAGGACGCGACCGTCGTTGGCCGTGCGGATGATGTTCGTGCGCAACATGCTGCGCCCCAAACACGTCATCACCTCCAACGGCGACGATCACGGTCTCACCGTCGACGAGAGTTTCGACCCTGCCCAGCAGGTCGAGGGCAATCTGGTCTTCACCCGAGGCGGCGTGTACGCCGAGTACCTGCTCGACGGGCGTGCCGTCACGATGCAATCCTTCAACGTTCACGACGAGGCGGCCAAGCTGACACAAAGCCTGGGACGCCAACTGCCCTCGGGTGCACAGATCCGCGGGCTTCTCGTCGCCGAGGACAAGAACGCCATCATGCGCGCCATGGTCGGCCCCCACACCGACAACAAGGCATGGATCAAGCAGTGCCGCGCATGGGAGCCAACTATCGCCGCACCGTCGAAAGCCATCACCTCGGGCTACACCGGTCCCGTACGCGCGCGGTTCTGGCTGTCCATCCCCGTCGATTCGGGCACCTCGGGCCGCACCACGTTGGGCCAGGGAAAACGTGTGCTCGACTGGATCAGCGGACGGGACAAGGATTCCGATACATCGATCCACCACTACCGCACCGTCGCGCGGAATATCGTCGGGTCACTGCCCAATCAGTTCCACATTCGCCCTGCAAGTCCTGCTCAAATCCAGTGGTACTACCGCCACCGCGCGGGCCTGGGCGTGATCCACGAGCCGCTCCCTACCGCCGGCGCGGGCCCGAATTCCCTTACCTCCGCCGACTTTCCACAAATGGCACTCGACGAAGGCGACAACGCTGGCCGGCCGTGGTGGCGGCCGAAGGTCCATCCTCTTGTTCGGGTATATGACCCCAACAATCCGAAGGCGCCCAACAGCTACCAAACATTCCTCACTGTCGAGCACTTCCCCGAAATGGGGATCTGGTTTCCTCGTGCGTCCTACTTGCACGGCCTGCTCAACGTCCAGACCGATGCCACGATCGAGTGGACCCAGCACTACGACGTCCGCACCCCCGAGGAAGCCAAGGCGGTCAACTACCGCTACACCAAGAACATCAAAGACCAGATCGACCAGCGCGGCGACCGCGGCCGAGAAGACGACGAGCTCCCGAAGAAGCTGAAGAGCACCCGCGCGTACACCCGCAAATTGTCGAACCCCGCCGAACGGGAACTCGATCACACCACGATCATCGCGGTCGGCGCCGCGACGCCCGCGTCGCTCGACGACGCGGTCAAACAGATCCGACAAGAACTCGAGACGGTCGGCATCGTGGTACGACGGCGCCGCGGAGCGCAACTGCAACTCTGGAAGGCCTTCCACACCGGCAGCGAAAATTCCTGCCCTATAGACGAATTCCGCAACCCAGTAACGGCCCACGAGTGGTCACTGTTCTTGCCGCTTATCTCCGGGCGCGTCGGCAACGTGAAAGGAAGCCCCCTGGCGGTCGATCAAACCACCATGCGACCCTCGGTGATCCTGCACGATCCCGAAGGGTGCGCCAGACGCAACAACAACACCGGACTGGCGATCGTTGGCGATCCCGGGGGCGGGAAAACTCACCGCGCCAAGCTGTCTGCACTGGAATTGATCTATCGGGGCGGACGTGTGGTGGTCTTCGAGCCAGACACGATCGCAGAGTGGCGCACAGCACTGAGATCGGTTCCCGGCGTACTGTTCATCGACCCCACCTTGGCGGAATGGTGCTTCGACCCGCTGGTCATCTTCCCGTCCAACGTCGCGGCAAGGGTCGCAGCGGCTCACATACTCCCGTGGATCGGGTTGCCGGCCAACCATATTCAAGCCAAACGGTATCGGCGACTGCTTCGGCCTGAGAATCGCGAACTCCTCGGAATCAACAGCCACCGCGAACTGATGAGCTATCTGCGCGCACAGCCGGGAGCTGATGAGGACGAGTTGTTGCTGCGCTTGGAGTCAGCTGAAGAGGACTTCCCCGGCCTGTTCGACGACTCGCTACCGGCCTACCATCCCCAAGACGGTGCAGCGACGGTGTATCTGACCGGCAACCTCGCCCTTCCTGACAGTAGCGATGAATATGACCAGCTGTCCGGCCCACAACGCGCCGGTATGGCCGTGTACGGCTTGCTGATCGAGCTTGAGCAGAAGTTCATGTTCGGCCGGCGCCACATCTTCGACGCGATGATTTTCGAGGAGTGCGCCGAGCTGCTGGCCTATCGCGCGACAGCGCGCATTGCCCACCTCATCACACGCCGCGGTCGCAAGCACGCCACAGGGATCTGGTTCATCACACAGGATTACCGCGATCTGGCGCACATGGGCGACAAGTTCGTCACGCAGAAATGGATCTTCCGTGTGCAGGATCCCGAGCTGGCATATTTGACGCTGAAATGGGCCCGGATCGATCCCGAGATGTACCCCGAACTGGTGGACACGTTGTCGCAGGACACCAGCCCGGGCAATACCCGCGAAGACGACCTCGTAGAAACCGACGCCGACGGCACGGTTCACGTCACCGAGGCCAGCGCGGTCGACCCCGAGCGCCGCGGCGAAGGATTCATGGTCGATGAGCTCGGCCGCGTTGCGCGGGTGCAGTTCTTCGGCGCGCCCACCGACAACCTGGCGCGAGACTTCGACAGCACCCCGATGCAGGGGGCCGCATGATCCTGCGAGAGCGCTTGGCGCTGTGGCTTTCCCGTCACGATCGGGTGCGCCAAACACTGACGGTAATGATTGGAATGCATGCGCTGTGCGCGTTGGCGATGGCGGCAGCGCCCAGCGCCGCCGCGGCTACCGGCGCCGCGGCGCTCGGCTGGACCGGGCTGCGTGACGCCGACGGCGTCCCATTGAAAGACATGTTCTTGTCGGTGGTCAGCACTTCCGAGGCGGTCACCAACAACGGCCAAGAAGTCGACTGGAACCCCGCATCGTGGCTGCAATGGCTCAACGAAGCTGGCCAGGTCTGGATGTCCCACAGCCTGGTCACCTCCGTGCTGACCTGGGAGGCCGCCGCGATCGTCTACGGCGCAGCCCTGTCGTTCTGGTTCTTGCGCTTCGCGATGTCGAATACCTACCTGCTGGCATTGTCCGAGGTCGCTCGGCCTATCCACACCGCGGTCACAGGGTTAGTCAACGCAATGTGGCTGGGGCCCATAGCGATTGCGATCTGCGTCCTAGTAGCCGGCTTTCATTATCAGAACGGACGGCCCGGCCGCGCGTGGAGCATCGCAGGCAACGCCGCAATCCTGACACTGCTGTTGTTCACGTTCTTTCGCAACCCGATCGACGAACTGACCAGCGAGCACGGCCTGTTGGGCATGGCCCGCTCCACGGGGTTTCAGATCGCCCAAACGGTGCGTGGCCAATCATTCGCTCCCGGCCAATCGCTGGACGCCCAACTCGACGCGATGATGGGTGAGCTGATCTCCAACACCGTGCGCCCGATGATTCAGCTGATGAACTTCGGCCGTGTCGTCGACGACATACCCGGCTGCCGGCAGGCCTGGTCGGCGGCCGTTCGCGCCGCCGACGGTCAAGGCCCGGGACCGGCACACGCGATGTATGCCGACCCACGACTGCCCCAAACCGGCGGGATTCACTGCAACGCCGCCGACGCGCTCGCCCATGCCCAGCACCTGGGCGCCAACGACATCATGCTCGGGGCGCTTTTTCTGGGCATCGGATTCTTCATCGGATTCTTCATCTGGTATGTCGGGATCAGCACGCTCGTCGTCGGTGCCAAGGCCGCCTACTACGGAATCATCGTCACTCCTGCATTCCTGCTCGGCATGATCGGCTGGAAACGCGCCAAGGACTTCGCCACCCGCTCCGGTTCGCAACTGCTGTTCCATGGTGTCGAGACGATCATCTTCACCACGTTCCTGGCCATCAGCACCCTGGGCATCGCCTGGGCCCTGACAACCGGCATCATTGGGCGGGGCGAGGTCACAGTGGTTCCGCGCCTGCTCATGGTGGCAATCGGATCCATCGTGGCGGTCTTCCTGTTCCACTACATCGACAAGCACTTCTACACCGACAATGTGGGAACTATCGCCCACCACTGGCGTTCGGTGTGGGACTCCGGACGAGGCGCGGCACGCTCGGAATACGACGACTTCCACGATGGCCTCGACCGGGCGCGGGGCCTGCGCGATCGGTACCGCAACTGGCGGTCGGGCTCGTCCGACGAAGACGGCGAGGAAGGCGCCGAAACCGGTGGTGGCTCGAAACCTGATGATGTTCCCAGTTTGGATGTCGTCAAGCCGCGTCCGAGTCGACCCGCCCCCGACTTGGCAACCAAGCCTGCGGCCTCAGCCGGGACCGAAGAGGCGGCCGCACATGCGACGTCGGCGGTCGCGACCACTGCGACGCGAAGTGCTGCCACTGCAGAGGTCGGCGCGGCCGCAGAAACGGTGGCCGAGGTCGCCGCCCCAGAGGTCGCCGTGCCAGTTGCGGCCACGGTGGCGGTTGTCGAACGCGTACGCGGCCATCACCGAGACGAAAACGCTGACGGGCACGAGTCCGGTGGTGGGCACCGGCACGGGTCGCACCCACACTCTGAGCCCTCGACTCAACACTCACCGATTGATGAGCTGGCCCCAGGGACACCTGAGCCGGGCTTGGCGATGCAGGCGACATCAGCGCAGCGGCCGGCCCGCCGCGCCTCCTCGGCGCGGCATGCGGCATCAGTTGGTGACGATGACCTGTCGCAGCCCGGACCTGGCAATGTGGCCGACGACGCGTCCGATGACGGCCCCCTAGAATTTCCTGCAGCTACACCGCGGCCTGCTACGAAAGGGCAGCAATGATGACCGCCCGACAACACTTCGCTCTTGGTATCGAGGCGCTGGGACTGTCCTCACCGATACCCGGGTATCCGCTCACGTTGGCCAAGGACGCCACTGAGCAGCAGCGCGCCGCGGCGCGACCGCATTTCCAGCGTGCCGTCGACGCGGATCCCGCGATGTGCGACGCGTGGGTGGGTTTGGCCTGTGCAGGCGACGTCAGCGTGTCCACTCTGACCGGTGCCCACGAGAACTCGACATTTCTGCACCGCGAGACTCGCAGGCTGGGGCTGGAGGACACTCAGCTTTATCCCGCGGTTCCGGCTCCCATCGACTGCATCAACCTGTATCCCTGCACCCATACCGGTCTGGCCTTGGCGCGCATCGCCGCCGTCATCCGAGCACACGATTACGACCTGGCCGAAAAGCTTCTCGACACGGTGCATCTGGCCCCCGAACCCCACCAGGCCCAAATCCATCGGCTCCTCGGCGCCAGCCTGTACTACGTGACAGAACAGTGGCCTGCGGTGCTGGACTGGACATGCCGCTCAGTGTCGGTGATCGAGCCGGAAGTCGACGAGGTGACGACGTTGATGACGGGCGTGGCCCAAGCCCGTCTGGGCCGAGTCGATGAAGCCGTGGCCACGCTGGCAACGATGAAGCCGACGATTCCCCAGGTAGCTGCTGAGTCAGCCCTGTTTTTGGGGTTGTGTGAACGCGCGCGCCAGGATGAGAAGCGCGCTCATCTTCATCTCCAGAAGGCCGTCGTGGGCGATGTGCGATTGTCGGAGGCCGCGGCTGCGCTGGCCGACCCTACATACGGCCTGCTGACAACGACCGTCGATGCGATCGCCGCGCGCAGCAACCGGTGGGATCCGCGTAGCGGGCCGTCGGTGGTCGATCTCGCGCGTGAGAAGCGGCGCGCTGGAGATCCCGAGATGCTGGCCCGCGCCGAAGCACGTATCGACGCCTACGTCGGCCTGGCACCGGTTAAAGAGCGGCTGCACCAGTTGAAGATCGCTCGGCAATACGACGCGATGATGCTCGCCGCCGGCGAAGAGGTCGGTGAGATGGAAAGTCTCAACATGTCGTTTGTCGGGGCGCCCGGTACCGCGAAAACGTCGATGGCCCGCGATGTCGGTGAAGAGTATTGCGGTCTGGGGCTATTGGCCAAACCTGATGTGGTGGAGGCCTCTCGGGCCACGCTGATCGGTGAGCATATCGGCGTAACGGCCAGCCGCACCTTGGCCTTCTTGGAACAAGCCAAGGGTGGTGTGGCCCTCGTTGACGAAGCCCCGGAGCTCTACAAGCCGCACACACCCAACGATTTCGGCATAGAAGCGCTCGACACGATCATGAAGTGGACCGAAGACAACCGCGACAACACCATGGTCATTCTCGCGGGGTACAAGGGCCCACTGAACGCCATGCTGGACCATAACGTCGGAATGCGTTCACGGTTCCCGGTCCAGTTGGAGTTTCCCTCTTACACTGGTGAGGAGATGCTGGAAATCCTCACACGGATGGCGGCCAGTCGATCCAAGGTTCTCCTAGACGACGACAGCGGGCAATACTGGTTGAAACTATGCACCTATCTGTATGAGGCCTGGTCGAGTGAAGACGAAAACGCCGGGCCCAGAGGAGAACCGGGTGGCCCGCGTCGTCTCATTGACATCGCCGCCAATGGTCGTTTCGCCCGCATGGTCCTGACCGAAGCCGCGTTACTCATGAAAAACCGGGTCACACCCACACTCGACACCACCACGCCCGAAGGGCTGCGACGAGGACGCACCGTCATCACCGCCGATCTCCGCGAGGCCACTCGGCGGACCCTTCTGACTCAGCGCCTGGACCCTTCCATCGCCGACATCGCATAGCCATTCCTCACCCTGCCGGAGGCAGTCATGGATATTGCTCCACCGCGCCGAAGTGACACTCGGGTCAGCCCCGACGACGTGACTGCATTCCTGCGCCAGGCCGGGCTGGACCCACAACAATGGGATATCGGTGCCATCACACGCAAAGTCAACCACTGGGTTACTGACCACTTGATCGAACTCGGCGAGATGGACCCGACATGGTCTGACGCCGACAAAGCTGCCCACCATGCAGAATTCGGCTCCGTGGCGGCGGTGGACTTCCTCGAGCAATGTGTGATCGAGGCCGGCCCTGACAGCGCGCCGTGGCGCGATCTGCAACACCGTGTTGACGCCGGAGAATTCGATGAGTGGCAACCCATTTGGCAGCATGTCCCCGATAGCGGGCACACGATGCAGATCGGCAGACCGGCCAGCATGGAGACGCACGGATCATTGCGCGACGACGCACGCGCGGACCGCGACGAACGGCTGCTCCGTGCACAGCGGCGGGTCAACACGCTCCATCGAGGGTGCACAGGCCACCATCGTCTCAGCGTCGACCTCGCATAGATCCGCACCTCCCGCCCGGGCCTTATCGCCTCGAATCGTTGACGACCGGTGTGGGCGACAGCACCCTTCTCGAGTGAGGATGCTTACCATGATCTTCGCCTACCTCGCCGCGGCATTCCTGGTCGCACTGGCCGCCTGGTTGTTCGGATCGATCATTGCCCGGGTGTTCGGGGTGTTCTTCGCACTGCTCGGTTTGGCCGGCACGTTCGTCTACGGCGCACACAACGAAGTTGGTGCTGCCGCAGCGTGCTTCCTCGCATTCATCGGCGGGTTTGCGTTGTGGCTGGCTGGCCATTGGATGATCGCCTACAAGCATCACGGTTGGAAAAGCTCGATCGCGCGGCGCCTGTTCAACCAGACGCCACTGCGTCGCATCGACCCGACTCGGCGGTGGGGCATTCCGGTCGTGCACCGGCGGGACTAGATCCACGCGTTGACCGTGGAACGGGCGCACCGAGAATGGACGGATGGCACTGACTCCGCTGGGTGATCGCGATGTCTTCAGTTGGTTTTCGGGCAAGCCGCAGGCGTGGGGGCCCGACGGCGCTGGGTGGCGGGCCTGGTTCGCCGGGAACGTGGTCGATGGACTGTGCGAACTCCTCGATGAGCACATGGCTGTCGAACGTGTGAAGGGTGCGCGGTGGCCAGCGGCCATCGGGTGTGTTCCGTGGCTGGGCAGCCAGGAGGTCGCTGATCGGCTAGCCCAGATGTGGAGTTGCATCGTTGTCGACAAGAATGAAGTCGGTATCGTGCCCGACCAGCTGATCAACGGGCGCAGGCGCATGCCCAACACCGCGCTTCGCCTTGGCCGGCATCGGCCGGATGATTTCCCCGACGATGAAGAAGACCTTGTTCTGTCCGGCGAGGAACCCAGGTATGAGTACGGCGTCGGGCCGGTGCGCGTGTATGGGTGGCGCCAGCAGCAGCCCCCGGTGACGAAGCCGTTGCTGCACACCAAGCTGCTGGTGCTCGGCGAGATCCAGCGGTGGGTGATCGATCCAGGTGACGCACCATCCTTCGAAGAGACACACTTCGTCCCTCAACAGGTTTGGTGTGGTTCAGCCAACTGGAGTAACACATCACGATTGCATCTGGAGCTGGGTCTGGCCTGCAGCGATGAGCAGCTCGTGTACCACGCGACAGATTTCATTCGCTCCCTGATTACAGACTCCGAACCGGTATACACCCAGGCAGCGGGTCCGGAACCGAGCCTCGTCTACATCGAGGAGCCCGGCCCCACTTCGGATGAGATCGCAAAGTGGGAGGCGTACCGCGCAGAGTCCCGCGCTGACGACAGCGATCTGAACGACGACGACCATTAGTCCAGCGGCTCGCCCGAACCCGCTCGACGATTCCGCTGTCGAGCACACCCGGGCACTGGAAAATGCCGCGACGTGGCCTGTTCAACTTGGGTACGGTTTCCGGATGCTTGAGAAGGACACTGCCGCACCGGACGAGGGCGAAGACGTCCATCTTGAGTGGTGGTATGACCTCGATCGGCCGTTCCTAGCCGACGTTGAGCTACTTTCGGCACGGCCGAGCTACTCAACGTCCCTGGTTACCGACGACGGTGTCCTGCCTGTCACATTGCGCCTGCCAGCAACCCCGGCCATCGAGCGCGGACTCGCTAATTTCCTTGCGCCTCCGCAGGGCTGGACGGCGACACCGCGAGCAGCCGATGAACAATGGGGCACCCATTGCCGGCATGAGGCTCTGGGCTTCAAAGGTGTTGCCATCAAACGCATCACGTTCAGCGTTCACGCCCGCTCCGCGCAAGTGGACCCCGCCATACGCGCTGAGTGGGGCCAGGAGCTTCTCGCACAACAGATCCTGCACCACATCGACACCTGGTGGGACAACGTCCGCACGTGGCTTGAAATCTGCACCAATCAGCGGCTCGCACAAATTGGTGAAGAAGGTGACGACTGGTTAAACCCCCACATGAGGACGTCGATATGGGCAGTCGCCGACGAGGACGGGGACCGGCACGAGCTGAAGGTCGGCGGCACGGTGATTCGGGGCCCTGAGCGCGTCATCGGTGTGACACCAGAAATCCTGCAAAGTTGTGTGGCGCTCGCGACGACGCCGCCGCCATTGGCCTGGCGGCTGTTGCGTGACGCGCGCGCCCTCCAGAATGCCGACCAGGAACGCCGGGCAGTCATCGACGCCGCGACAGCAGCAGAGCTTGCCGCGACGAAACGGATCGACGACCTCCTCGCCAACGAAACGGATCCGAAACGACGGAAGACGCTCGCAAACGCCAAGACGCTGGGCGGGAAGGCCACCGCACTCGGCGGCGAACTGCCGGCGACCTTCCATGCCGATCTCGTCGAGCGGCGCAACAACGCGGTGCACGAAGGCATCGAAGTGCGCTATCCCGAGTGGGAGGCGGCGTTCCGCGCAGCGTTGGGGCTTGTCGAACGCGTCTTCCCCCTACCGACCCCGCCCGGTTCTGACGAACCGCTGACGTGCTTTTGGTCCCGCGCCACACGACCGGAGACTTTTGGCTCGCTGTACGGCCCTAGTCGGTTCTAAGCTAAGGAGCGCTGACACCCAGCTCCCAGCTATGCCAATCATGGTCGCGCACGCCCCTCCCAAACGTAGACCTGCGCCTGCTATTTGGCGGAAGCACGGGCGACGCGCGCCTTAACCGCCTGGTCATAAATTTTGAGGAAGTCCGACCAGTCGGGAATCCAGACACGTTCGCCGCCGGTTCCCTTCACGACGAGCCGGGCTTCGTTGAGATCCTGCGGCAGGAATTCCTGCCATTCGATTTGAGCACCGAACACCGATGATTGGCCACGGCTGCCGGATTGAGGTTCGTACGCCTCGGTGCGCCGGGTAGACAAGCCTTCCCAGTGAGAGGCCTGTTCGAGTAGGTGCCGTTCATGGGCTCCGCGCATGATGAGAAAGCCTGGGAAGATATCGCGCAGTGCGTCAGCGTATTTCGGGCCGAAAACGTGATCGAACTGGCTGGAGGCTTGAACCTCTGCTTGGATGCGGATGCCGCTGCCGCGGGCGGCGCCAACGTAGTTGAGCAGTCCCGGTAGCGGGCAGGAGTTGCAGACTTCGCCGAGTTGCAGCAGCAGTGGTTCGGTGAGTTCGTCGTTGGCGGCTTTGTTTTCGAAGTGGCGGATGATCGAGTCGATCAGTGCGACCGCCACGCCGGCGACAGCGCCGGTGTGGGGGGCGATGACGCAGATCGTGGTCTGGGGGTCATCGAGCATGCGGACGTCGAAATTGTGGATGTCGAGTTGCTGGATCGGGTCGGTGTCGCGGTTGTCGTTGGCTTGGGTGGCCAACCCGAGTCGTAGCCACGGTTTGATTGCTTTGCGCGCGGTGATGGCGACGCTGTCACGCATTCGTGGGTCCATGGCGAGCATGCTGACCAGGGGGTCGGTGAGCATGGCGTGTGGGCACCATTCGACTGCGGCCATCCAGGATTCGGGGGGAACTTGGGCGGGTTGCAGCGCGGCTGGGCCGGTGCCGGTGTCGGCGGCGGGATCGGGCAGGCCGTAGTTTTCGGCGGCGTTGAGCACCCACGGCATTCCGAGCCCGTTGCCTTTTGGGCTGGCCGCGTACAGCAGGGCTGCCAGTGGTGCTGATGCTGTCGACTCCCAGAGGCCGCCGGCACTCACGGTGGCCCCTGAGGTCACCCCGCCGAACCCGACACCGCCAGTGGCGAGCATGGTTTCAGCGACCGTGAGCGCCTCGTCAGCGTTCTTGATGTTGGCCGTGGGATCAGAAACCATGGTGCGAACGCCCATTGGCCACACCGGATTTCCCTTGGCCGAGAAGTCCAGAACGCCACGGATTCCCCCCAGCCGACGCTGAAAGAGCAGCTTGGCCGCATCGGGCTTGGAAGAAACATTCACGACCGGTCCGGGATGGAGCAGGGCTGCCGGCCCGAAGATTCGCCGGGTCTTTCCCACCCCGGTGGGAGCCGATACGCAGATGTGCGGAGCGGTATCCACTTTCACGGGCCGGTCGCGATCGTCGAACTTGAGACCGCAATAGGGGGTGTAGTCATCGAGGGAGGTCATGTGCTCGCACCGTAGCGCGATCGGGGCGCGATGCCCCTACACCCGTTGTTTCCCGCACTGCGCAAACCCGCCGGCCACAGCGGTGGGGTCGGTGGCGAACGCCTCAACATGCGACGGCCTGCACTCTGGAAATGCAATGCACCGGGCGAGTGCACACGTACGCTGTGGTGCATGGAGAACGTTGAGGACCGGCGGGCGGCCATGATCGAGCAGGCTGGCCAGATTCTGGCCGAAGCTCGCCAGCGGGAATCAATGGCCGCTACGGTCACGTACTGCGTCACAGGAGCGCTGGCCTATGGGCTGCGTGAGCAAGGGCTGTCGGACAAGGCGATCGGCGAGATCTTGTCGGTTTCGCGCAACCGCGTTGGCGACCTGGTGAAAGCCGGAATCTGGCCGACGTTGTTCGCCCGAATAAAGCTCGACGACGATCGCCGCAGGAAGTTCGCGGCCGCCGAGATGAAAACGATCTACCGACCCGTTGCGCAGGAACAACACGAGTGGGTTCACACGCGGACCGACCGCAGTGGTTACATCGCTGAACGGAACAACATCCCGATACCGCGGGAGTACCGGCATAGCCCTGGTGCCCTCGAACCTGAGGCGGCCGAATTCGACAACTGCGTAACCGGCGAGCGGATCGTCGCTTACACGCTGGAGCGGCATCACGGCAAGATGCTTTTCGACTCTGAGCAGAATCGCGTCGGCTACGACTACAAGGGTGAGTACCGCATCGAACTCTGCTCGGCCAACGGCGCACGCCATCCACTTCCCCTGGAGCTTCTCGGCATCACGTCAAGCGAACTGCGTTTCGGCGACAAATGGCCCGACCCTGAGGAACGCCGACTCAGCGATGACGCTTTTCGCAATGCGGTCGCGGCGGTCCGCAAACACTACGGGATCTGGCCACTTCCATCTCTGAACGAAGACGACGCAACCTACTGGGATTCCGAACTCGATAACCCGTAGGGACAGCTCGCGATAGCCAAGGCGATTCACCAGAGTGTAGGTAAGCGGGGTGAATCTGTTGACTGAACTAAGATACGAATCATTGCAGGTCAGATAGGGCTTTGGTACGTTCCCGAGTCATGGGCGATCCGGATGGGGTGCGGAATCTTGCAGTGCTGGTGGTGCCCGATGTTGGCCGGCTTGAGGCGACCGGTGACCGCTGGGTGCCGTTTCGCATGCTTGACGCAAACGGGATTTCCATTGAACCAGTCGCGGCGTTTTTCGCCGAGTTGCAGGCCGCAGATCGGCGGCCTGGCACGATCCGCTCGTATGGTCACGATCTGTTGCGGTGGTGGAGGTTTCTAGCTGCGGTCGGGGTGGACTGGGACCGCGCGACATCGATCGAGGGCCGTGACTTCGCACGTTGGATGATGCTGGCCGACAAGCCCGTTCGTGTTCATTGGCGGCACCGTGACGGAAATAAGGCAGCTGCTCCCGCACCGTCCAGGCGTGACGGTGGAGTGAATGCTGTGACTGGCAAGCCGGAACCGTCGAGTCGTTACGCTTCGTCGACGAGAGTGCACGCTGAGGCGGTATTGCGCTCGTTCTACGACTTTCAGATCGAGTTGGGGCGGGGTCCGCTGGTCAATCCGTTCCCATTGGATCGTTCACGTCGGCCGGGACGGCGCAATGCTCACCGGAACCCGCTGGATGCGGTGTCTGGCGATCGGGCAGGTCGGTACCGTCCGCGACGACAGCGTCGGATACCGAAGAGCATTCCCGATGACCAGTTCAACCGATTGTTCGCAGATCTGCGCACGCATAGGGATCGTGCCCTGCTGGCGTTTTGGGTATCGACGGGCGCCCGTGCCGACGAACTGTTGTCGACCACACAATTCGATGTGGATCCGGGGCAACAACTGATCCGTGTGACGCGTAAGGGATCTCGGGCGGTGCAATGGCTTCCCGCGTCACAGGATGCGTTCGTGTGGCTGCGCCTGTATCAGGAACAGGTGTGGAAGCGGGGCGCACCTCGCGGCAAGTCGCATCCGTTGTGGCTGACCTTGCGCCGGCCGTGGCGGCCCGTGTCGTATCCGGCGGCCCGGGCGATGTTCTCTCGTACGCAGGATGCGCTGGGGTCGAATTGGACCATTCACGATCTGCGGCATACGGCCGCGACCCGGATGAGCAATGACCCTGAAATGTCGATCACGGACGTGCAGTGGGTACTGGGCCACGCTCACCTGACGACCACGCAGATCTACACCACACCCACAGAGGAGGACGTGGTCGCGCGAACGCTGGCCCATCAGCGCCGCGTCGCCGCACAACCCAGTGACGTGGCGCCTCCGGCGGCGGGGTATCACCAACAGTCGCTCGACGTGCTCTTCAGCCGCGGAGCGACCCGATGAAAACTCCGTCGCGTCCCGACGTGGTGACTGCCGCTGTGCCGCCAGGCGTGAAACCAACGGGTTGGCAGGTTTCGGGGCGCGGTGAGTATGCCCAAGACATGCTGCGGCGCTTTCCGGCCCGTATCGCTGCACCCTGCCCCGATCTCGGCGCAGCATCCATCGATGAGGTGTTGATGCGAATCAGCGTGGCCGGCCGGGCCGCAATGCCGTTGACTCCCAAACAAGTCCGTGGTGCCACAGGCCTGTTGCGCTGGCTCGCGTCCCTATCAGGTGACACCTGGCAGCAACGATGGATAACAAGCGGAGCCGAGGAACGCGAGGCGGACTGGATCACTGAGCCTGCATTGTGGCTCGGTGCTCACACCAGACGCGTCGGCGCGTCAGCACTTAAGGCCGGCTTTCTGGTCTTGGTCGCAGCAGAAGTCTTGTCTCCCAGCTTGATGTTCTTTTCGTCACGCAAACGCGACCCTGACTTGACCGACATCATGACTGCTCGCCGCGATCCGGGCGGTTTCGCTGCCATTGAGGCGGCTACGGATTCCGATCTGTGGGGCTCGCAGCCGGGCAGACTGGCTCGATGGCAGATCGCTGCCATCCTCGCCGCCAAAGGCGGCGGGATCACCGACATCACGGTTGGCGACTGTGTACAGCTGCGCCAGGTCGAAATTAGCTTGTGCCTCACTGGATCACGCCGATACCTGTTCTATGCGATTCTGCGATCGGCCGGGGTGTTCACCGGCGGCGCACCCGCCACTCTGCGCAGAATCACCTCCTATGGAGGACAACTCACACCCGAACAGCTCATCGATCGCTATCACGTGGAGAACGGCAGAATCCGCGACCTGTTGGTGGACTACCTAACCGAACGCCAACCCGCGCTGGACTACACCAGTTTGGAGGGGTTGGCCCGCTATCTCGGTTCGAATTTCTGGCGTGACCTCGAAATTCACCATCCCGGGATCGAGTCGTTGAAATTGAGTCCTGAAGTCGCCTCGGCATGGAAAGAACGGCTGCGCACCAAAACAACTCGCCGACAGCTACCCGACGGAACCGTCACCGAGACGGTCGCACCGCGCGGCAACTACATCCCGATCCTGCACCAGGTGCGTGCCTTCTACCTTGACCTTGCTCAGTGGGCCACCGAAGACCCCGCTCGCTGGGCACCGTGGGCCGTCCCGAGTCCCATCAGCGCCACCGAGGTGCTATTGAAGAAGACCTTCGCCCGGCGCAAGGCTCGTATCGACCAGCGCACGCGGGATCTACGTCCATTCCTGCCGACGATCGTTGATGCCGCCGCACAACGGGCCCAAGACGCTCGAGTACGGCTTGAGGCAGCGTTGGCCACCGACGACGACACATTCACCGTGTGTGGTGAGACGTTCACAAGAGCGGTTCTATCGAGTCGCCGCGGCACACGCCGGCAGCGCACCGCCGCCGTCGACGCCTCGGGCCGCAAACGGCATCTGCTCAGGGAGGAGAACCGCGCGTTCTGGGGCTGGGCGGCTGTGGAGTTTCTGCGCCACACAGGAGTTCGAATCGAAGAGATGCTCGAAACAAGCCACCACAGCATCACCCAGTATCAGCTACCCAAGACGGGTGAGATCATCCCGCTGTTGCATATCGCCCCATCGAAAACCGACCAGGAACGTCTCCTGGTCGTGAGTCCCGAATTGGCCGATGTACTGGCCACGATCATTACCCGGGTCCGGGGCGACTCTGAGTCGATACCGCTGGTGCCGTTCTACGACGAACACGAGCGAGTATGGGAACCACCTTCTCCCTTGCTCTTTCAATGGAACGATGTTGGCCACCGCTCCGCCTTGTCTACCGCGACGATCCGGACAGCCATCAAAGAAGCGTTCGAGGCCACCGACGTCAAAGACGCCGACGGGCAACCCCTCTATTTCCGGCCCCACGACTTCCGGCGAATCTTTACCACCGACGCGATCCTGAACGGGATGCCACCACATATCGCCCAACTTCTACTGGGGCACAAGGACATCAACACCACCATGGGATACAAGACCATCTATCCCCAGGAAGCAATCAACGGCCACCGCGCGTTCATCGCACGGCGCCGAGCGCTGCGCCCCGGCGAGGAATACCGCACCCCGACCGACGCCGAATGGGACGAATTCCTCGGGCATTTCGAACGTCGCAAGCTCGCCCTTGGGGACTGCGGCCGCGCCTACGGGACCAGTTGTCAACACGAGCACAGCTGCATCCGCTGCCCAGTGCTTCGGGTCGATCCGGCGCAGCGGTCCCGCCTGGAGACCATCCGCGACAATCTCAGCGACCGGGTCGCTGAAGCCGAGGAAGCAGGATGGCTCGGAGAAGCCGATGGGCTACGCACGAGCCTGGCTGCCGCCGAAGAGAAACTCGCCGAGCTCGACCACCGCGCACGCCAGCAAGCGACCGTATTCCTCGCGACACCGTCATTGCCGGAGATGACCGCCCGAACCGCAGCAGATCTGCGTTCGGAGGAGTTCGCACTGGGACGCTCCCGAGAGTTCACCCTTCGCCCCTGACGAGCTGACGAGCGGCATCTGGCGCTTACCTGTGAAGCATCTCAAGGCCGTGTCTGGCCCGAACCGACTGCCGGTGGTGGATATCAGTGGCAGAATGAGCCGTGTTTTTGCACGATATCCATTGGTAGTCGAAGTGAGGCAAGCCAACAAAATGAGCCACGACGACAATGTTCGGAAGCTGGCAGCAAAGTTCAGGGCTGACCACAGATATGCCAACTTCGGGCCGATCTTGCAGTCCATTGAGATTCACGGCTTTCGGGGCGTTGCCGATCTTACTATCGAATTTCAATCACCTATTACCGCGTTGTCAGGATTGAATGGAACAGGAAAGAGCACTATTGCCCAGCTTGCAAGTTGCGCATACCGAAAAGCGGTCACTGCGGCACTTGCAAGATTTTACGTGAAGGATTTCTTCCCTGTATCGGCGGCCGACCCATCACCATTCAGCGACGATGCAAGGGTATTTTATTCATATTGCGTAGAGCGCGGGGCGGAGCCGCAAAAAGTAACGGTTAGCAGGAAGGCTAGAGAATGGTCTGGCTACAAACGACAGCCTGAAAGAGCGTGTTACTACATCGGCTTTACCCAGTTCATCGGGCGACACGCCCAAACGGGAGTGTTCGCGTACTGCGCCTTGCCTACTCGTCGGTGGCGTCGCGGCCGAGGTTCTGCTCCGTGGGCGAGGTGTGCAGTGCGGTGATCTGCTGGTGACGTTTGTAGGCGTTGCGGTTGGCGGCTCGGAGGTCATGACGGCGACGGATGGCGGCGCGGGTGTGTTCGTCGAGCAGGTGGGGTTGGACGCGTTCGGCTTGGGCGAGGATCGGATCCAGGTCGGGGGCCACCCTGCTGTGCAGTGGGCCTTGGGTCAAGACGGTGCGGGTGCGGTGTTCGTGGTCGTAGACCTTGGGTGCGTCAAGGGTGTGTGCCCAGGGGATGTCAGTGTGCAGCAGGGCCATCAGGCGAGTGGAGGGCTGTGGTGGCCAGGCTTGGGTGGAGGTGTCGAGCAGGATGACGCCGGCGCGGGCTGCGTGGGCGGCGTCGATGAGGTCGGCGAGCACGTGCGATTGGGCGGCCGCGGCGTCATCGATGACGATGAGGCTGCCTGCGGGCAGGGTCCATGTGTTCTCGGTGATCTGAGCGTGCGTGTGGGCGAGGGTGGCGACGGTGTCGGCGAGCTGGCCGCCGCGTGCGGCGTCTGCGGCTTGGGGCGTGGGGGCACACCATAGGACTTTTCGGTCTTGGGCCTTGGCGGCGTGGTGCAAGGCGCGCATCGCGTTGGTGGTATCTGGGCTGGGCAGGGCACGTACGGGTGTGACGGTGAACGGCAAGTGCGCGATAGCCGGTAGCACTGAGGCGGTGTCGGGGGATAGGCCTGCCAGATCCTGGGCGGTTAGTGACAGTGGTCGGGTGGGGTCGAAGTTGGTGGTGGTTTCGAGCACTCTCAGTTCGGTGTGCAGCAGTTCGAGGTTGCCGGTGATGTGTTCGGCCGTGCGGGTTTCGGCGTCGGCGTAGGCACGTGCGGTTTCGGCTTCGGCGGCAGCCAGATCCGCGCGTAGCTCGGCAAGCGCTGAGCGTTTGGCGTGCAGGGTGTGGTCGTCGTCGCTACGGAGTCCGGCCAGGTAGGTGTCGACGTCGGCGTGGCTGATGACGTTGTCGGGGCCGCCGGCGGCCTGGGCGCGGGCGGCTTGGGCTGCGGTGAGCAGTGGGTAGAACTTTTCGGCCGGGGTGGAGTCGGGAACCTGGGATTCGACCAGTTGCAGGTGCCAGCGGGCCGAGTCCACATCGCCTGAATCGGCGTCGGGATCGGTGCTCAGGCGTTCGTAATGCTCGCGGGCGTGCGTGACGGCGCGAGTGGCCTGGTCGTATCGCGCTTCGGCGTCGGCCCATTGTTCGGTGACGTTGATGACGGCGTCGAGGTAGGGGCGATCGGCGTCAGCGCGTTCGCGCATGTGGCGGATGTGGTCGGCGTGGGCGATGACTGCGGGGCCTTGCCCGCGCTGGCACTGGCTGGACAGTGCGGTGTATTCGGTTGCTGCAGCGACGTATTCGCTGCGAAGGGCGTGCACATTGGCCAGGGCGGGTGCCAGGGGCGGAGCGGGACGGGTCGTTGACAGCTCGTGGAACTGCAGACCATGGAACTCGTCGGCGGCTGGTGAGCGTGGGTCGGGGACAGGCTCGACATCGGGGGCCGGCTCGTGCAGGTCCAGGGCCGCATCGATCGGGTCCAGGTGAGGGGGCAGGTGCAGATCGGCGGCTGAGGGATCAGGCGGGGCGAGTTCTTCCTCCTCGGGCGAGAGCGGAGGGTGCTCGGGCGTGGGAATGGTGGTGTCGTGGGATTTGGCGGCGTGGGCGATGAATTCGATGCTGTAGGTGATCAGACGCGCGTATTCGTGAGTGCCGATGCGGGGTGCGCCCTCGGTTTCGGCGTGAGCGTCCGCGTCGGCGAGGTGTTCTGCGGACAGCTGCAGTAGGTCACGGGCAGACCAGTGGCGCGAGTCCACGGTGGCAACCGCACCGACAAGTGCGGGCCAGGCGATGTCGGCGGTGATGGCTTCGGCTGCAGCGGAGCCGAATACCTCGTGCAGGTCGCTAATCCAGGCGGGCCGCAGGTGCGAATGGGTGGTGTCCAGGGCGGTGGGGGACAGGGCCGGCGAGATGCGCCACCACAGCGCGGCGGCGGGCAGTTCGTCGGGCAGCGGGGCGTCGCGGGTGGCTTCGGTGAGCAGAGCGGGAAGGTCGGCACGGATCTTGGCGGCTTGAACCAGCCGTGCGGCGAGCTGCGGCCAGTAGCTGTCTGCCCGGATCCGAGGATTAATGGAGTCGACAAGCTCATCGAATTGGGCGAGTTGGGGTGCCTGGCGGCCTATTTCACCGATGGCGCGTTCTTCGAGCAGCGACTGGATCTTCTGCGAGCGCACCGAGATGGCACGCGGCCCGGTGAGGCGGGTGTCGGTGTCGGCGACGCCGTGGGCGGCGCGGAACACCGCGATCTCGGTGGCCAGTGCCGGGCTGGCCGCCCAGATTGCTTTTGCCCACACTGGAGCGGTGGATGCTGTCCAGGTGGCGCAGGTGGTGCGGATCTCCTCGGCGAGGTCGGTCACCAGGTCGTGTCGGCGCTGCAGGTAGCGGGCCACCTCGGGTTCGGTGCGCAGTTCGTCGGGGATGGGGGAGAGCCAGCGCAGCGGCCCGGGCGGGGACGGGTCGATTGATTCCATGCGGTAGTGCATGACGGCCGCAACCAGTCCGGCGCTGCGCAATTCGCGGCGGTGCAGCTGCTGATCGTAGAGGCGCAGCGTCTCGTCGACCCCGTGTTGCAGGGCCATGGTGGCGAGCTTGCCGCGCAGCGCAGGCCAGGCGGCGCACTCCGGGATGTCGGCGCGGATAGCGGCAACGCCATCGTCAAGGCGCGCCAGCGCGGCAGCACCGAGGCGGTGCTCGGTGAAGGTGATGACGGCGTCGTAGTACATGTCGCAGACTGCGGCGAGGCGGGTGAACGGGTCGTGGGCTTCGCGGTCTGCGGTGGTCGCCGACACTTGGGAACCGTCGCGGGCCAGGGCTGCCGAGAGCGCTTCGACCGCCGTTTCGGGCCGGGTGACCTTGGTAGACAGGATGCGGTGGGGGTCTTGCTCACTGGTGGACAAGTAGATGTGGTTTTCGGCGCGCCCGCGGGTGAGCGCGACGTAGAGCAACTGGCGGGTCATCGCGGCCGCGCCGACGATGTGGCAGCTGTGTCCGGCGGTGAGGCCTTGGGCCAGATCGACGGTGGAGGCGTAGCCGAGGGTGACGTGTTCGGCGACGTAGTCAGCGGGCAGGGTCAGGCGCTTGTTGGTGCCGAGGTGGGTGACCATCAACGCGCCGTCAGCGCGGATGCGCTCGATGCGGTAGCGGTAGCCGTTGCGGACGAAGTCGCGTGGCCCGATGGTCAGCCAGCGGGAGTTTTGGCGGGTCTTGATGATGTCACCGGCGGAGGCTGACAGGCCGTCGGAGAGAACGGTTTCGCGGCCGATGCGGGTGATGTTGGCATCGGCGAGTCGGTCACGGCGCGCCCGGGCGTTGAGTTCGTCGACGACGGCGTTGGTCGGCGCCAACAGCAGACTGTCGCGGCCGGCTTTCATGTCGGATCGCCAGGCGGTGTAGGCCATGTCGGCGGCGGTGGAATCGGCGCCGACATGGACCCGGTGGTGATCGATGTAGAAGCCGAGTGCGGCGGGGTCGCCGGCGCGCAGGGCCAGGGTCGCCGCGGCTTCGGATTCGTTGCGGAAGCGTACAAGTTCGGAGAGAGTTAGCGCATCGGTTTCGTGAGCGATGTCGCGCAGTACTCCGCCGGCGGATACCGACGCCAGCTGGCCGTCGTCGCCGACGAGCCGTACGCACGCGCCTTTGGCGAGGGCGTGTCGGATCACCGCGTCAAGGTCGAGGGTTCCAGCTTTGCCGACCTCGTCGATGATCAACATTGTTTTGGCGTTGATCTGGTGAAACCAGGGCGGAATCGCGCCCGGGCCACCGGCGGCGGTGTGGACGTATTTGGCCACCGTGTCTGTCGGTGCGTTGAGGTCGGAGGCCAGCTCGATGGCGGCAGTCGCGTTGGGCGCCAAGCCGATCACGTTGCCGCCAGAGGAGCGCCAAGCGTGCGACAGCGCCGCCATAGCGGTGGTCTTTCCGGATCCGGCTGGGGCCAGCGCCAGCATGACGCTGCGGTGGCCTGCTGCCATTTCCTGCACGAGGGCTTGTTGGCCGGCGTTGAGAGGTTTGCCGCGGGCTGACGAGTCGGCCAGTGCCAGCTCGATGTCGGTTTGGCTGGCGCGGCGCGAGCCGGTGGCGCGGACAGCCGCGATGATGCGTTGCTCGGCCGCGCGCATTGCCTGAGAAGTGAACTGATCGCTGCCGTGGCGGTGATACACGCTGGTGCCATCACGGCGGCGCAGCAGCTTGGGCTCACCGACGTCGGTGTCGCCGACGCGGGCATGTGGCACCGAAAACGGCTCGGAGAGAGCGGTTTCTGTGATGCGTTCGACCACATCGGGTGGGGCAATCGCGGCGCAGCCACTGGTTCGGACGTAGCGTTGGGCTTCGGCGAGAACGTGGTGGCGTTGCCAGCGAGCACGGTTATGGGTCACCACTGCGATGACGGCTTCGGCGGCGTCGTGGACCCATTGATCGTCGACGGTGGCGAGTTCTTCATGCTTGGCTGAGTTGACGTTGCGCAGCATCGTTGTCAGGCCGCGGTAGCCGAGAAGTTCCACGGCTTGGGTCTTCCATTTCGCGCGCTGTTCTGCCAGCGACATCGGGTCGTGCTTGGCTTCGCGGGTCTCCAAGGTGGCCTGTTGCGATAGGTCCAACAATTCGATCGCCGTGGGCTCGCGACCGTGGTTGTTCTGGAATTCCTTGGCCAGCTCAGCGGTACGCGTCTCGATCGCCGCCCGTCGCGAGGACCACATTTTCAGCAGCTCGGTGGGCACTCCGACGATCTCGCGCACAGCTCGCTTTCCCCGAGCGGGGGCTTCGGTCTCGGCGAACACCCACCCCAGCTGTTGGGTGGTGTGGTGCTCCAGGCGGGTGTTGTAGAGCTCGGATAGCGACACCATCATGTGGTGCAGCGGCTGGCCGTCCAGCGACAGCCAGCGCCGCACGCCGTTGTGGTCGATTGTCGAGACTTTGGCGCTGATCACCAGGTGTGTGTGCAGGTCGGGATCCCCGGCGCGCGAGTCGCGATGCGTCCACGCGGTGGCGATCACACCCTCGGTGTCGACCTGGGCGGCGCCGTTGGTGCCCATGCGTGTCAGCGCCACCGATCGTTCGATTTCGGCGAGCACATCTTTGACAGCGGCATGGTGGCAGTCCTCGAGGACTTGCGCCACCGGCAGCGGTGCGACTGCCCACATGGCGCTGAATGACTTCACCGGTGAGCAGGCCAAGTCATACGCTGCCACAGCGACTTTCGCGGGGCGATGAATGCGCGCAATGTAGCCGGACAGTTCGCGATCATCGGCGGGCGGGCGGCCGTATTCCTCGGCAAACCAGGCGCGGGCGAGCTCGGTCTTGATGGTGGCTTTGACGTTCGGGTCGAGTTTGGTGAACGGCGAAAGTCCCGCGGCGACGTTGTGATCCTGGTAGGCCTGCGACAGGGCGGCTACGAACGGTGGGTCGGCGTAGATCCGGAATTTGCCGCCGAGTTTGGTGGCCTTCTGGGCTGGGCCGGAACCGGCTCCTCGGGCGGTGAGGTACTTGGTGATCTTGCTGGCGTTGGGGTGTATGCCTTCTCCGAACAAGGCTTTCATTTGGTCTTCGGTGACCTCGGAGCCGGGCGCGACGGCCCAGACATCGGTGATGGTCTGCTCAGACATCGCCAGGCCGGTCGACGGTTGCGACAGTGCAGCCAGACCGCTGCCCATCCATTGGCCCGGTGCCTCACCCTTGACCGAGTAGTAGTCCGACAGGGTGCTGCGTCCCCGGTGGGTGGCATCGGAGGCAGCCACCTGCCGCACCAGGTACAGGTATCCGTCCCCGCTGCTGATCTTGTGCATGCTCACGGTCAAATCGCGCAGCCCTCCCTATGGCCGCACCGTAGAGAGCTGACCCCCATCTGCCCCCTACACCAAGGCAGGGTTCGTTACCGAATCGTTATCCACAATGCAAGAGGTGTGTAGGGCGTGGTGGTGCTTGGTGGTCGGGTCGGGTTCGGTCGGGCTGGTGAGCGGGGGTGCTGGGCAGGGGCGGTGACGGGCGTGGAGGGGCCGCTGGTGCGGCTGGATGGGCTCTGGTGGACCTGGTGGGGTGGCGGTGAGGGATTTTGATGGTCGGTGGTGGGTGTAGCCGCTGTGGCGGCGTTACGGTCGGGCTGCATGGCCAACAAGCGGACGCTGGAGCAGGCGCGTAAGGAAGCACGGGCGAGACTGGTTGAAGCCCAACAGAAGGAAGCTGAGCGGGAGCGGCTGGCGATTGAGGACGCTGCTGTGATCGTGCGGGCACGCACTAGGCGAGCCGATGTCGATTCATGGGAAGCCAAGCAGATCGCGGCCGTGGCCGTGGAAGCTGATCGCAAGCGGGTCGAGCACGACAAGACGGCAATCGAAGCCGTGCAGCGGATGCGGGAACGTGGCGAAAGCGTGAAGACGATTGCGCTGCTGTGCGGTTTGACCGAAACAGAAATCCGAAAGTACGGGCGCCAGGCGGCGAAATCGCCGGCGGCGCCCGCCGAGAGCGGTGATCGGCGCGCACTAGACGAGAGCGCGGCCGAGCGGGCGCAGGATCGGGCCGACGCGGCGCAAGCGGTGGCCGATGCGGTGCCGGCCGAGTTTGTTGTGAGCTCGACGTGAGCGGCAGGCCGCCCGCAGGCGCGGAACCGGTGCTGTGGGTCGACGAACACGTGCACGCCGCGGAGTGCCGTCGGTTCGACGCGAGCGTGGTGCATGGGCCGACTGAGGACGACTGCGACATTTGGGTGAAGGCGATCGGCGGCGACGGCTATGGCCGGTTCTACATCACCCGCAACGGGCGCGGAAGTTGTGTGCGGCCGCACCGGTACGCACTAGCTCGGGCGTTGCGGCGTCCGCTGGCGCCCGAGGTGTTTGGCCTGCACGGGTGCAACAACCCGTTATGCGTCAAAGTCAGCCCGGACCGCAAGCATGTCTACGAAGGCGACCAGAAAGAGAACATGATCTGGATGGTCCGCGCACGACGGGGAAGCTCAGGAGGGTCAGGACCGCGGCGCGACCGCCTCGCCGATCGAAGGGCGCGCTCGGTCGCGCTGCGTGAGGCCGCACGACAGGGCTGGGACCGCGCAGCCATCAACGACGTGTTGCAGCGCGGCCAGGAGCCGGGCCTGTTCGACGTGAACCGATTGTTCGGTGACGAAGCCTGAAAGCCTCGATCACTGTCGACCACTTCAACCGACCCACAATCACTTGATCGGCAAGGAGCACCATGTCCTCTCGACCACCACGTCCCATCGACAGTATTGCGTTCGCGCCGTGCGGACCTGGCGGGCGCCGGCCAGAACGCATCGACGAACTCTTAAGCGAGCTCGGCACCTACTGGAGACAACAACCTCACTTGAGGCTGGGCCAGATCGTGGACAACTTCGCCAAGGCCCTGGCGGCGAGACTCGATCTCACCGAGAACCTGGACGCGGCAGCTCGTGAACTTGAAGACGACGCGCTTCTCGGCATGCTCAGCACCGGGCAGAGGCATCCGCACGTTGCCGCATCCGAGTACCTGGATTTTGTTGAGCGGGTCGAGGATCAGCTGGGCGGCCGGTGAAGCGGCCGGGCCGGAATGACCGAGCCACAAAACGGAGGTCAGCTCGCGGCCGCGCTGGCGCCGACCAAGGCCGCCCACCACGTGGCAACGGCAACTTGTTCTGACGTAACGGTCGCATCCAGCTGGCGCTGCACGGCAGCGGCCAAGGCTGCCGCCGAGGCAGGACGGTACCCGCGCGAAACGAACACGTCGCGCAGGTCGCCGAGCCCGCTTGCAGAAAGCGCTGGCACGTCATGCAGCTCGGCGAGAACTGCGGCCTCGCACCACAGTGCACCGGCCATGAGCGGTGATTGGGCTACCGCGTCAGCGGCGTCCAGAGCGGGGTGGTTGCAGCGTCTTTCGTCGCTTGCTGTCGCTGTGGAGTTGTGGTTGCGGTGATCTGAAAGCCAGCGCAACGCGGCGGCGGCCGCGTAGTAGGGAGTGATAGCGGCGCCGGATGCTGTCACAACGAGAGGTTCAATGAACGCGGTAGCGGCGATGTTCGGTCGACCGCGCGTGCCATCGAGGCTGAGGAGTTCGAAGCAGGCACGTTGGACAGGAGCTGCAGGTTTTGGAGAGACGAGTGGCCGCAGATAGGTGTCGCTGCGTTTGGCATGGGTCAGCAGCGCGCGACTCGCGTCGTCGTAGTCGTGATGTGTCGTTGTGGTGGCGCCGGTTTGAGCCGCGACCGTGAGCTGATGCATGACTATTCCGTCCGGCCTGTGGTGGCGTGGTCAAGGTGCCGTGATGCCCTGGTGAGTTTGTCCCATTGACGTTGCACGGCAGCTCGCTCGTAGCTGTCGACGACAGTGATGCCTGTGTCGACCGCAAGCGCGTTATCGAGTACGACTTTGAGTTCAGCGGAGATATGGCGGCGAGGTGCGGCTGCGCCGAAGCGTTCGATCGTGGCAGTCGCGTGCACGCGGCTGCCGACGAGGGTGACGAGCTGCCAGCTGCTGAAGTCTGCGTGCATCTGGATCGTGTCGGTTCGGCAGTTGGCTTGCTCGACGTAGCGCTGCAGAGCGCATTTGGCGTCGGCAGCGTCGGGATGCTCACTGATGGTAGTTCCGCGGCCGGTGCGCTCAATGGTCAAGCGGTGCATCGTCGTAACTCCTTCGGTGTTGTCCAGCGGTGGCCGTCAGGGGGTGGGCAGCTCACTCCGGACAAGTGAGGGGGTGGCGGGGGTTGGGTTGGCGCCGTGTTCGGTGCCGAGTGTGTTGATGCGTTCGGCGGCTAGGAGCGTGTCGTCGTGCGCTTCGTAGCGCGCGTCACTGATGAGGGAATCCAGGAGTTCCTTAGCCTCGTACGCGTCGATGTCTTCGTCGGTCCAGGAGTCGGGGTAGCGACTGATGTAGCCGGACGGGTCTTCGGAGTTCACGCAACGCGCATTGGGGTTGTTGTTGGCGGGGCAGGAGTAATCGCCGCAGGAGCAGAACGGTCCGGCGTAGGTGTTCGTGGCAGCCGCGTAGTCGACGGACATCTGCGGGTCCGGTAGCGCCTCGGCGTGGTGCTCGATCGCACGCGGCGTCGACGACCAGGGGTCTGTCGTGCCGGTGGTCATGCAGACACCGCCGTGGCATCGGCTGTGGATACCGCAGGGTTGACGAGGGCCTTGATCCGATCCGGCCGGAAGCCCGACCAGTGCTCGTTGCCGGCCACCACGACCGGGGCCTGCAGGTAACCGAGCGCCAGGACGTAGTCGCGGGCGTCGCTGTCTGCGGTGATGTCGACCTTCTCGAACTCGATGCCCTGCTTTTCCAGCGCCTTGTAGGTGGCGTTGCACTGTACGCAGGCGGGCTTGGTGTAGACGGTGATAGCCATTTCCAACTCCTTGTGGATTGAATAGAGAAATCGTTCTCTGTATTCCTCCATATTAATATGGATGAGCGATTTATGCAATGCTTACGGCAAATTCCAATATTCACCTGTCAGAAATCCCGATAATCGTCACTAGGTCAATTACTCCCGCTTTCTTGACAATCACCAAGGCAGGTAACTACCTCCTTCTATTCCATGCAATTGCTTTGTCGCATAGTGACTCTTCGCGACATTCGATGCGAACCGAGAGCGGTTCGACCACTTCGGTAGCGTTATCCATTCTGGTCGTCCAGATTCGAGTGCACCGGACGTAGGTGCTGGGACAGACTTCGGTGTAGCAACACCACAGCAGATGGCCTGAGTGGAACGAATGCCGCGTTGCTTAAGGCTGAGTTTCAGAATGCCTGGGCCGGTTTGTCGAGTTGGAGTAATGCGAGGTCGTCAGTTCCAGTGGTCGACGCCGACGCTGACCTGGTGTCGACCCTGTGCGTCGGTGTGGTGCTGTTCGTGGCGGGCAAGGGAGCGAAGTGCGGTGGCCACAAGGTCTGGCAGTTGGCCGGCGGTGGCGGTTTCGTGGGTGACGCTGGCCAACCACACGAAGGGATCGGCGGCCGCGGTCCGTATGTCGGTCGGATAGATCGCGATGTGCCAGCCAACGTGGACGTCGTGGGCCTCGAGGGCGAGTCGTTGGGCCAGGGGGGTGATGTTGGCGGCGTAGTCGCTGATCCACAGCCAGTCGCCGGTTTCCAGCCGGGATTGGAAGTGCATGTGGCCGCCGCCGCCGACCAGCTCCAGGGCGATGCCGAAGCGGTGGTGGATTTCGTCGAGGATGGCGTTGAAACCGCGCCTGTGGGGGAGCGCGGCGGCGTTACCTTCGTTGCGAAATGGGCGGTGCGCTGGCCGCGCCGGGCTCAGCACGATGACCGGCCAGTGATTTGGCAGCGGGTGGCGTGGTCAGGCACCAGGTGGCCGACGATGTCATCGGCGATGTCGACGAGCGCGATAAGCAAGTCGCGCACCTTCTCGTCCTGGGCAGTGCTGAGCTGATCCTGGCCGCGCAGGTCACAGAGCTCATCGCGCAAGGGGAACCAGTCTCCGAGCAGCTCGATGACAGGGCGAGTGATCTGGTGTTCGGTGGCGGGCATGAGGGGCCTTTCCAGGTTTCCAGGTAGTCGGGCAGAGGGTGGGTTGGTGGTGGCGTTCACCGGAGGTGGGGGATGGTGGTCTCCCCACCTCCGGGAAAGATCAGGCCAGGAGGCGTATCGCGTGACCGCCGAGCCATTGGGAAACGTTGCTGCTGACGGCGTTGCCGAAGCCCATCGTTTGTTCCGCCTTGTTTCCCATCGCCCGGTATGTGTCTGGAAAACGTTGGGCGCGAGCGTGTTCTCGGGGGGTCAGCATGCGGAACCGGCAGTCCGCGACGTCGATGGTCGATCCTGAGACCAGTCCGGCTGAGTCGCGAGTGGCTACGGTGTGCAGTGGTTCGCGGGTGGTCTTGGCGTCACCTTTGCGGAACGGGATGACCAGGCTGATCGGCGGCTGCTGGGGGCAGGTGGCGTTGGGCGGGACGGTCAGGGCCTGGTGGCCGCCACCTCCGGAGCCTGTGGTGACCGTCGCCAGGGGGTCGGCAATGCTGGTCGCGTCGGCGTGGTTGCGTAGCACCGTGATCCACGGCTCCGGGGTGAATAGGGCTTCGGTGTCGCGAGTGGTACGGGCGCGCATCGGGACATCGGTGGTGATGGCGGTGTCGTTCCAGGTTCCGCCAGCGGGGACCAGCATCGGGGGTACGGCCATGCCGTCGCCGATCTTGGTCGAGCGGGTCGGCATGGGGGCGGCAGAGACCGGGTAGGACCGCGAGTCCCCGTCCGCGCCATGGTTGGTCGCGATGATGGTCGGTTCGGCGAACATCGCGATTCCGGCGCGGATGCGTCGCATCGTGGTGGCGGCCAGGGCCTTGCGGCGGTCACCGATCCGCTCGCCCAGGTTGGTCCAATCGATGGCGGCGGCCGCAGGGAGTACGAACGGCTCCACGATGCTGTGGCGGCAGGAGGCGTTAGGGCAGCGGTACACGTATTGCTGGCGGTACTTGCCGATGCGGCGGCGGTCGGGGCGCTTCCACGATTGGACGGCAGGGTTGACGGCGTCGCAGAGGGGGCACCAGGCCAACGGGCGGGGCCGAATCTCGTCCATTGGCACGCCTTTACGGGCGAACAGGAAGTACATGCGGTCGCGCCACTGCGGGGCGAACGGGTTGGTGTCGTCACCGATGTGGGCCGAGGAGACGGACACGAACTGGTGGCTGTAGCCGAGGGTGTCCATGGCGGTCAGCCAGACGTCGAACAGTTCCCAGCGGGCCGCCTCGACCACGTTCTCGACGAAAACCATGTCGTAGCGGTGTACTTCGGTGGCCCGCACGACATCCCAGAAGGTGGCGCGGGTGCGGTCGCGGCCGGCCGAGGGGACGTGGCCCTCGTCTTCGAGAAGCGACAGCTGAGTCCGGGGCGCGGCCGTGCCACCCGCCGGTGAGAGTTCGGTGCAGATGGGCGATGCCCACAAGATGTCGGTCTTGGGCATGCGGCGCATGTCGTAGTTGGAGACGTCGGCGATGACGTGGTCGGCGTTGGGGAAGTTGAGGGCGTGGGTGGCGATCGCCAGATCCCAGTGGTTGGCACCCATGGCCAGCTGCAAGCCCGCGTTCTCCAGGCCGATGCTCGAACCCCCGAAGCCGCAGAAGATGTCGGTGTAGGTGAGCCCGGTCGGCTGGCCGCTGGGACGCCAGTCGGAGTGTTCTGCTTCAAGGGCGATGCGGATGTCGGCGAACTGTTCTGCGGTGAGAGCGGGAGCGTCCACGATGTTCATGCGATTACCTCACGGGGATGTGGTGCGAAGGCGGGGTCGGTTCTTGGTGTTGTCTATAGTCTACACTTACTGTTGCCTATAGGCAACAGTTGGTTGCCTTGTCATTCACTTCGTTTCGCGCGAGTCATGTTGCTGTGCAGCGCAATCTGAGTGCGCGCTCGGTCTTCAGTCCGCTGGCTCCCATGAGCTGCTGTAGGTCACGACGGTGCGGGACATGACTTGCACGTACCCGGCCGGGAATCCCCAGTACTGCGCTTCGGGATGGGTGGCCCACTGACGTGCCTGGTTCTCGTTGGGAGCTTGCGTGATGTGTCCGCGCTTCGATGTCAGCGCAGGAGAGTCGCGCAGTCAGCGCACGCCCCACTCGGTGCGTTCCACACGTTTGCCGCGCTCGACCCGGCCAGGGAGGTCGAACAAGGGAAGAGTCATGATGTGACCGTGAAGAGTTCGAGCTGGCCGATCGGCAGCAGTCCAGGCATCACCTCGTAGGGCCGGTAGAGCCCCGAAGCGCCGTCGCCGAACTGCACCTTCACGTGGTTGAGGGTGATGTCCGCAACCACACCGGATTTCACAGTTCCCGGGCCGAGGACCACCTTGACGTGCTGGCCGATGCTGAACTCATCCAACGAGGTAGCGCAATGGCCGGCGCGTTCATTCTCCGGGGTGTCCAGGTCATCCTCGACCACGATGAATCCCAGCGCGCGATCGAGGACACGATCCTGCCAGTCCTGGATCCGGCGCAGCTCGCGGTAGTGGGTGTCGACTTCTTGGTCGGTCGGGTGATACTTGGCTCCGTAGATCGGGTCGCCTTCGTTGCGACTGTGGCATTCGGCTTCCCGGCCGCAGCGGCACCAGTCGCGTCGGATGTTCTCGGCGTTGAATGCGCGACGAACTGCGCGGAGTTCGTCTGTGACGTCCTGGGGCAGGCTGCGGGCGTACCGGTTGAGTTGCGCGGTAGTGACTGTCACCGTCTTGACTGGCGGCCTGCCGATATCGGTGGTCCACCATGGGCACACGATTTTCCCCCTGCCGCAGGTGTAGCCGTTGACGAGCCATTCCGGCCCTCCGTCGATCCGGCTACCGGTGCTGCTAGAGCAGCGTGACATCAAGTCCTGTACACCTTCGGGCCCGATGAGGCAGTCGCGCATTGCCCATCCACCGATCGAGCGCAGCAACCACCGCTGGTCTTCGGTCAATGTCGGCCTGGCCATCACGCATCACCCTTGCGGGAGCGATGGGCGCCGGGCCGCGTGAGCAACGCTGCGATGTGGATGCGCGGGGAACCACTTGCAGAGCGTCCGTGTGGATTTCGGGCATTTGTGGCCATAGCGTGGAATCTCCTTCCCAATGCCAACCTGTTGCCTATAGTCTACTATCGCTGTAGGCTATAGGCAACAGCAAGCGGGGAAGGATCGGTTGAAATGGGCAGCACTGCAGTCGAATTCAAGCCACGCCTGTCGGGCTTGAACGAGGGTGAGCGAACGCCGACGGTGTGCGTCTCGTTCGGCATGGGGCTGGACAGTTCAGCCTTGCTCGTGCGGTGGCTGACCGACCCATCGACCCGGGACTTCGGACTCGAGGACATGGTTGTCCTGACTGCGATGACCGGCCACGAGAGCGCAGCCACCCTCCGTGCGGTGACCCACCATATGCTCCCGCTGTTCCGACTCCACTCCGTCCGTTTCATCCAGATAGCTCGCAGTCAACGCAAGACCACCCGGGCCGGAGACGGTGTGGTGGTGCTCGACGACTCTCGATTCCCCCGCCAGCTGCACGCCGAAGGCCTCTATACTCTTGGTGATGAAATGCGCTCAGCCGCAACGCTTCCACAGCGCGGTGGTGCGAGGTTGTGCTCGGTTCACTCAAAGGGAGACCTATTGGATCCGGTGATCGCCCGGATCACCAGGGGCCGGCCATTCCGGCACGTGATTGGCTTCGAAGCCAACGAACGGGCCCGGGCCGACAAGGATCGCCTCTTTGATACCGAGCTGCGGACCGGATGGTACCCCTTGCGGGATTGGGGCTGGACCCGAGCGGATTGCCACGATTTCGTCGTCGACACTTTGGGTGAGTCGATTCCCAAGTCCTGCTGCGGGTTCTGTGTCTTCGCGATGAGCACAACCAACGGACGGGCAGCGACGGTGCAACGGTACCGGCAGGAACCGGAGCTGGGCGTGGAAGCCTTGGTCCTGGAGCACCTGGCGCGAAGCGTCAACCCGTCTCAAACCCTGATTGAGGGCAGCAGTGCCGCTGACCTCGTCGCGACAGCAGGGCTGACAGAGGTGCAGCAACGTTTCGAGGGGCACCTGGCCACCTGTGATTGGTCGCTGTATGAGGTGCGGCGGCTGGTGCGCCCGGGCCGCAGCGGAGGGAAGGGGATCACCGCTCGGTCCTTGCGCGTCGCTGCGACCGGTTCACGGGACGAGATGGCACGCCAGCTTGCGGGCCAGCCAGGACGACGCGTGCAGGGCGCTGACGGCATCGTGCGGCACATTCTGCGGGACCGTGCGACCGACTCATGCAAGGTTGATCATCTCTATGTCGCGGCACCGGCCGGCGCGCAGGACAAGCAGCGTTCAGGTTTCGAACAGTGGTGGCAGGAGGCCACCGGCGATGCGCTGTTCTGATGTGTTCCCGACGCCGACTGCGCTTGTAGACTATGAGCGACAAGAATGCAGGGACACCGACCAGAGGACGTTCGTGAGTGCTGGCGAAGAGTTTGATGAAGCAGCAGTTCAAGGCCGCATCGGCGCAAACATCAGGCTGCGGCGACAAAAGGTCGGTCTGAGCCAGGGTGCGCTCGCCGAACGCGCCGGCATCCATCGGACTTTTCTCAACCAACTGGAAAATGGCCACCGCGGGTGCACCGTGACTGTCCTGGCTCGGCTAGCCAGAGAACTTGACACCAGCACCTCAGTGCTCGTGCTCGACATCGACTGACGCCTTTCTCATCTCGGCGTCGATAATGACTCTCAGGCCGGATACGCCCGGAATGGTGACGGGCGGTGGGTCCGAGTCGTGGTCGTTCAGATCGGCGAATCTGTGAGATCCCGCAGCTTGTTGTCGACTACGGACTTCTCCACAGCGATCGCTCTGGCCGACAGGCGTCCCGTCGGGTTATCGAACACCTTCGGTAGTCGCTCGATGACAGCGGCAAGGCCGTCTGACGCGGCCCGCAACTCGGCCATGCGCTCATGCTGGGACAAATCTGCAGCCATGTACGACTCGACCTGTCCCAGGGCGAGTTCAATCCGCCTCACTGATTGGCCTTCGGCGTCGCTCGGTTCGGCTGTGCGCTCGAGGCCCCAAGCGTGCGCCACTTCGACGTCGACGCTGCTGAGATGCGCCGCGTTGCGACTGTCGAGCAGGAGCCTGCCCCGAAAATCTGACTCGAGCCTCGCTGCGATCACGTGCAGATTCTGCGGTACGGTCCAGGCGAAGCCGTCGGGGGCGCCGTCGAGTTGGCTGCTGTAAGCGCGAACCCGTTCGGCGATTGTTCGGATCTGAGTGATGACGATCGTCAATCCCTCTGGGTCATAGGAGTATCCGAACCCGTCCTGCTCCTGGCGGTACTTCTCGACGGTCTCCGGACTCCACCCCTGGAACCTGTCGCCGATTACGACGTCCGGAGCTTTGAATTCTCGCGCCCGGATCCGTGCATGGAGCACATCGCGCGTGATACCGAGGTACTCAGCCACCTGCGCTGTGCTCATGTAATGCCTCATGCTGCGAGGCTACCAACTGAAACACATTTGTGTACGCAATTGCGTTTGCCGGAAGTTCGTTCGGTCCACGCCAGGTATTTGGGCTTGCTTCCGGCGCGACTCTGGGGTTTTACATTTCGAGCGGATCGCGGTCTGCACGAACTCGCAGCGTCACGGTTTCGCCGCCTGGAACCATCGCCAGATCTGCGAGCGTGATGGATGCGATTCGCCCGGCCGCCTGGTGGGGCACCTCGATCGTTCCGACACCGTCGACACTGACGGTCCCGCCACAGGTGGGGACGTACCAGAGCGCGCGTTGCGCGGCGGTCAAGTCCGTGTCGCCGCCGACGAGCTCCTTCCCGTCGATGGTGACAGACCACGAACCGCTGCTCCCGAGGCCCGGATGGGAGATGGTGATTGTGGGGGTGTGGTTGAGCATTCCGCGCTCCATCGTGAAGGTCGGCACAGCTAGTCGCTCTTGGGTCGGGTAATGAGGCGCAGACGGGGCGACTGATGGTCAGCACCGTGCGTGGGCAGAGAGCGCGGACTTGGACCGCCACGTCGCGGCAGATGCGTTTGGGCCGTCTGCGGCAGAGCAGCCAGGTCCGAGTACGCCGGCGAATTCGCACTGGCTCGCCGATGTCTCACGTTCCACTGTTGCATGATCCCGATCTCAATGCCGAGGCGCGAAGCGACCCGATGATCGTCCCAGCCGTACCCGCGAAAGTGTGCCCATTCGTGGCGAAGGTCGGCGTCTGGGATGGCATCGAGGGGCAACCGTTGGTCCAGTTGGGCAACGTCGTGGCGATCGTGGTGTGCCATGCGTGTTGACCGTAGCGTCGCCGGAAAGCGGAGACCTACCATATCGGGTGTCCGAGTTCACGGACCTTCGGGACCAGCGATCTCTCAATGGAATCCGGCTGCGGCTGAGCGCGCGCGCGTCGCGTCGCGTCGGAGCGCGGCGGCGAGGTCTTCGCTGTCGGTGAGGTCGGCGACGGTGGTCAATGTCCGCGCTGTCCGTGCGAGCATCGCTGGGGGAGCGGCTACCGGGCCAACGGTGTGATCGGCCTGAATCAGGCCGGCCAGTGACACGAGCTGGGCGGCCTCGTGGATTCTGGCTCGTCGATCGGCATCGTCGATCTCTTCGAAGGTTCCGTAGAACTGGATGGTCTCGCCGAGGCCGGCTATGAGCCGGCCGAGGTTGGCCACGCTGATGTGAGCGGTCCGTGGAAGGTCGAACAGGTTAGTGCCGGGCGCTTCGTCAGCGAAGGTGGACACGAGCTCGTCGGCGAGCTCGTCGAGAGTGTCGTCGTCGAGGTACTGCCGGGTGTTTCGCTCGTCGACGCCCAGTTGTCTGGCGGCAGAGTAATTCTGTTCTCTCAGAAACGATTCCGCGACCTCGACTGTCAAAGTCATCCCTCGCTCACTCACCCGATCCACCAACCCGGCCGCTGCTTCCCGAAACCAACTTGGTGTTCGGCGGCGGCCGGAGGCAGGTCGTTCGGGATCGGCGCGGGGACGGTCGGTCATCGGTAGAGTCGCTCTCTTCCTGGGTTCGCGTGTGGTCTAGAGCTGGTCGCGACGCGTCGCTCCGTGTCGGCGCGGGACGACTGTGGTGAAGATGTTGGGTTTCTCCAGCTCGGCCGCGTGCTCCCATGCCTTGTCTTTGTCGTCGATCCGGGCCGATGTGGTCGCTTCGCCCGTGTCCCGGTCGACGCTGACAACCCAGTAGCCGTCACTCATCGGAGAGCGCATCTAAGCCACGTGCCTTCGCCCAGCCGAGGCGATCGAGCGGTGTGCCGGGCAGGGTTGCTGGTGTCGGTGTGTCGGCGATTGCCTTTTCGATTGCCGCCTCGATCGGCGTGCGGGCATAGGGCGGCGGCGCGTGCTCGTCGAACGCCCCTGACTCGTAGGTCTCAGGGGCGCGGGTGATGGTGATGGTGATGGGCACCTTGAGTTCCAGGGCTGCCAACTGGGCTTCGATGGCCTCGGTGAGCTGCGCGGCATAGTCATCGTATTCGCGGTGCCACTGCTCCTCGAGTGCATCGATTTCAGCCGAGATCGCTTGCAACGCTTGCTCATAGGCAACTTCACCGGGGGTGGGGTCTCGGTAGGCCTCGGCCTCTGCGGAGAGCTCGGTCAGCAGGTCCACGTCGGCGGCGTCACCTGTCCAGTCGGTGTAGCTGATGACCAGATAGCCGTTGTCGTCCACGGTGACCCAGTTCACGGCCGCGATGCGGGGGTCGTCGGGCGAGAAGGGGCCCGGCGGGAGGTCGGTGGGCAGGGGGACGTCGTTGGTGCGAGCGTCCACTTCCATTGTGGCGTCGTTGTAATCGTCGTCGCTGCTATCGCCGAGGTAGCTCAGAATGCTTTCCACCCACAAGTCGATGACCACAGGTTCGGTGCGGTGCCGCAGCAAGTCTTTGTCGTCGAATACTGTGGATTGCAGTGTCTGGCGGATTAGTTCGGCTTCCCACGAACCCGGTCGGCCGGCGAGGACGGCTTCGATGCTCCCGGCGTTGGCCGCGGCGCCGGCCAACGCCAGGGTGACGAAGGCGGCCCAGTCAATCGGGACTGCGGCCCGGGGGTCCGGATCGGCCTCCCAGTGCCCTGTGTCGGTACGTCGTGAGAGTTGGTTGGTCAGTCGGGTGGCCTCGGTCAGCACGGCGATGGCGTCGGCCAGAACCTCATCGTGGGGCCGGGTCTCGTTGGACACCGCGTCGAGATAGCCCGTGTCGAATAATGCCGCTGACAGGACTTCACGATATGGGCGTCCGATAACTCGGGCTGTGGCAACAAGATTGGTGCGCTCCGGCAACCGACGGACACCATTGGTTCGCCATTTGCGCAGGTTCTCCCGCGTGACGCCGATCCGCCTGGCCAGTTCGGACTCACTGACCCCGTGTGCGCTCCTGTATCGGTCGATCAGCTCGACGAGACGAGAGGTTGCCATGCGACCAAGTATTCTGCGAAAATCAAGGAGAGTCAAGTCTCAGTACGCATAACTGCCAACTGTCGGTTGACATAAGGTAGCTTATCGGCCTTTATTTAGGCCTTGTGAAGGGTGAAATACGGGCCTATAGTTGGCTCATGAGAATCATGCCGATCTCACGCCTGAAAGACAAGATCAACGAGTACGTCGACGCGGTGTCTCAAACGCACGACCAGATCACCATCACGAAGAACGGAGCACCCGCGGCGGTGCTCATCGGCGTCGACGAATGGGAGTCGCTTCAAGAGACTTTGCACTGGCTCTCGCAGCCAGGCACCGTCGCTTCGGTTAGTGAATCCGAAGCCGACATCGCCGCAGGCCGGACGTTCGGCGAGGACGAGATTCGAGCCGCATACCAAGTCCCGCGGCGGACCCCCTGACGTGGCCGACGCCGACAACTACACGACACGGTTCACCGCAACGGCGCGACGCGACCTCGACAAGCTGCCACCACGCATCCTCGGTGCCGTCATCGAATTCGCCTTCGGCGACCTGGCGCGCGAACCTCGTCGCGTTGGGAAGCCTCTGGGCCGCGGACTGGCCGGCCAGTACAGCGCTCGGCGTGGCCCCTACCGGCTGCTCTATCGCATCGCCGATGAGAACAACACAATCTGGGTCCATCGAATCGACCACCGCGCGAACATTTATCGACCGTAGACACCACAAATCGTCATGTGACAAATATCCCCGGAATGGAGGAATCCCCGAACATGAACGTGACATCCAAGTTGCTCAGCCCGGACTCGCATGGGCAGGTGTACATCTCGACTGCAACAATCTTCAGAGCGATGGTCACCCCCGAATTCATAGGCTGCGAAGCAGATTTCACTTGTGCCCCCACCGAGGATGGATACCGGGCGACCGGTGTACGCGCCGACCCGGACGGCAGCTTGACGTGGATCTGGGGCAACCTCGGCCATCTGCCGGTCATCAAGCTGGAAGAAGGCGTCTACAACGCTCTGGACTGGGACATCGTGGTGGTGGCCAACGGTGGCCTGCGCGTCACTAACAGAGCAACGGGTAAGGCCTTCGTCGTCGACGCTGATCGCGTCGAGGCGGCATGATAGCCAGCGAAGTCGTCGGGTGCCCTATGCCACCGACGAGCGCCGTGCGCGATGCGCGCGCACACGGCAGGCCGGCGAGCAGTGCAGCCGTTTCCGTCCCGTGGTCGGCTGCTCAATGAGAGCATCGCAACCCGGAGCCGCACAGCGCGTTTCGTTACGCAACCCGCCACCGGCCGGTTGAGTTTCGTTACGTGTGCCGATGCTCCATAAGGTGCGGGCGACATGTGTTTGGTGATGATCGGCGCGTGGTCGACCGGGCATGTCCCAACCACCGCGAGGCTGTCGAATAGCAACCACTGACCACCCGGCAGCGCGCAGGCTGGCTCCGGATTCGCCGTCCTGGGTGTAGGTGACCAGGCGGCGGTAGCCCATCGCCTTGGCGGCTCTCCACGCTGCGCCGTAGAGCATCGAATTGGCGTTTGGCGTGCCGTCTGTGCAGGTGCGGGCGACTTCAAGGGTGCGCCCGTCGTCGAGCCCGGTCGCTGCCGGTCGAGCAATGATGGCCACGCCGACCAGCTGGTCGCGGTCTTCCCGAGCGACGCCAACCGAAAACTTGTGGATCTTGAGTCGGCGGTGGTGGCGATGATGCTCGGTGACAAATGCGCACGCTTCATTGAGGGAGACCGGCACAACCTTCAGTGGTACCTGTGGCGCCCGTTTCCCCTCCCTCACGAAACTGAGTCTCGCACGGCCCGATGACATCTCGCGCCCGCCGCGCCGACAGTAGGAGATCCGTCAGGAGGCAACCTTGGGACACTCTGCTGGACTCAGGCGTCGGAGTGGGACGGGGGCTGTAAAGACAATTTGGCGCGCATGGTGGTGGGTAGAGGAGCTGCAGCCGCGCTACGGTCAAAACCAGCAAGCAGCGATCCGACAGCGGAGGTGCGAATTGTCATACGGCGCAAGCGAGCAAACGATGAAGGCTCGATGACTACGCATTCCAGTCCTGCTGAAGAGGCAGTGGAGCTTGCGTACAACTACCTTGGGCTGCCGTACGTCTTTGCGGGCGGGGATCTGGAAGGGCCTACCCAAGGTGGTTTCGATCGTGCTGGATTCATGCGGCACGTCGTCTATGCCGCGTCAGGAACTGATATCGGCAGGACGCTCGACGCCCAGCTGGACCACTGCACGAGACTTTCCGCCGGGGAAATCGCGCAGCCCGGTGACATATTGTTCTGGACCTCCCCTGGACGGTTTCAGCGAGTCGACGGGCAGGCTCTCTACACCGGCATGATGACTGTGATCGCACTGATCCCTGAGTACCTAGCGACGCCAGGGGCCCAGTTCGACACACGCATGGTTGCCCCCGTCTCGGGCACTGTCTTCTACGAACAATCAGTCGACATTGACCTGATCACAGCCAAGCCGCCGGTTGGACGGGACAAGCCCGAACTAATCATCGCCCGCCCCCCTTATTCCGACACTGCCAAGATGGGCGGTAGAGCGACGTGACCAACTTAAATCCGGTGTATGAACCGGACTTTGGAAAGTTCGTTGAACTTGCAACTGCGATCTGGCCGGGTGCCACCATCTACCCGGGCGGCACGCGGTTCAGGGTGCGCGACCACGACGACCTCGGGTATTCGATCCCCGCCTTTGCGCGCGGGCGAACAGGAACGGTCGTCACCGTCGAAGGCCCGGTGGCACTCTCCGGTGACATCCATGGCCGGAAGGCCGATGTCGAAGGGATCTCTGCAATCGGGCTTGGTGACGTTCTTGATCTGCTGGGCGTGATTGTCGAGATGGTTCATGTCGTCGAGTACGACGACGATCCGGGTGTCGCCGTGCGGTTGTCCCACCTATGGATGGAGCCGGTGGCCGATTCGGTGGACCGCTGAACGACGAAACGAGATGTCGGACCGACCAGGGAGAATCAGGTTATGAAGATTTCCGATGACGAACCGCGGGGCGAGCGGCTGATTAGGGCATTGGCCGTGGCCGCCGGGTGCGCGATCGTCGTTGCATTTGCCTTGGCGACAATCAAGCTGATCGTTTGGTTGCAGGCCTCCGCCTCGTCGGTTAACACGGTGGATGCGGTCGTCGCTGCGTTCGCATTGTGCGGACTCGTCATTGCGGGCTTGGTCGCCCGGTACATATTCGAGCGAGGGTCGGAGGGAGCCCGCCGGGTCTGCGCGTTACTCACGGAAACGGCACCAGGAAAGATTTTCGGCGGGCTGGTCGGCCTTCTCCTCGCCATCGCATCTATCTCTACCCTGACCACCGCCGATGGGTGGGGATCATGGGTGGTGTCGATTCTGTCGATGATGTTCTGGGCCGCCGTGGGCCTGCGCGAACTGAGGAATGGCTGCCGGCAGTGGACCTCGCAGGGCGAAGCCTTGCGAAATGGACCTGCCATCGAGCGCATCCCGGAATAGCTAGCCGAGACGCAGAACGCTCCCATCGCCCACCCTGAAAGAAGGTCAATCGTGTCGAATGCCGGCGATAGTGGCTCAAATGGGGACTGGGACGGTGTATCCGGTCACCGCTGGTCGGTGCCGCGACTGCGTGCCGAGGCTGTGGCCGAGATCCTTGGAGTGGACCCGCTGCTCGACATCGGCACGGCAGCGCCGGGCCTGTCAACGCCTTTTCACGACGAGATCCTCGGTTGCGAGCTCTGGTCACTCGGCCAGGTCTATGACTTCATTTTGGTGCATCGACCAGAGCTGATCGACAAGGTGGAACGGCTGTACCCGTTCACCTCTGCTCTGGGCCCGGCGCGATTCCTCTTCGGCGAGATCCGCGGATCGTTCGCGGTTCACGCCTGGCAGCCGACCGACGGTCGTGGGCCGATCGCGGTCGCCTACAGCGGTGCGGCTGCCAACGACAGCGACCTTCCCGTCCACGCGTCGGCGCTCCTCGACGAGTTACCTTGGGCAACCGCCGTGTGTTTCCCCGACGAACTTGGACAACGGGCGCCCGATGGCCAACACCAGCCCAGGGTTGTGGTCGTCGAGCCGCCGAGGCCCGGCGCAGCAGATCCGTTGGTACTCAACGACTACGCATGGTTCGACATCGTTGGACTCCTTCGGGTCGACCTGCCTTGGTGGTCGAAGTACTTGCGCGACTTCAACGCGATCGCCGCCTGGGAACCGGGCACGCCGGTGCAACAGCTAAGAGCATGGCCAGGACACACCGAGCCCGACCGGCTCTACGGTCTGCAAACCCCGAAGACCCCGAAGTACGTCACGTCGGTGATCGGTCGAGCAGTGACATACCTCGATCACAAGTTGCGGCATGACGCACAGTTGGCCCGCAATGGTGGCCACGATGGGTTCGTTGCGCGCCAGGGGCTAGCCCAGGCGGCCGTGGCAACGCCAGAACCAGCGCCCCCGCCCGACAGTGCCCTCACTTTCAGTGAGGCAGCGATGTTGCTCCATCAGCCGTGCAACGACGAAGCGGTCGCAAAAGCCTCTAGAGAGCTACTGCTGAAGGCCCTGGACGATCGCAATCCGATACGGGGCAGCACGTCGATAGCGCGAACCACGGATAACCCGTTGGCGGTGGAGTGGATTGCTCGCCTTGAGGACGCCGTCGACGAGGACGAGCTCGGTTTCTGGATCGTCCGGATGATCAACGCTCTCGCCGCGAGCGAGTGCACGATGCACCGGGATCCGTTTAACCCGCACTGCTGGGTCGTCAAGACCGGAGACACCGTCTACGCGTCAGTGGCTCAGTCGGTCCCGGCCACTGGGCAGCTGCGTGAGGTCGCCTTCGACGGCCCAAGGCAGGGCTTCTTTCGCGATTCGACCGGAACGCCGTGGCCGTGGCCCGTCGACGGGACGGGGTATCCGTCGTGCGGGCCGCAGGGCGGTGATGCTGGTCATCAGAGGCTCACCGAGCAAATCGCGAACCTAGTCTTCGACGCTGGTATCAACTTGGGACAGCGCGTGATCGCGTACGACCGGGACAGTGCTTTGGCGAAATTGGTTGCGGTGACTCCGCCTCGCCTTGCGATCAGACCGAATGACCCGGTCCTGGCGATCACACTCCCAACCTGACGAAAGCTGCCCTGAACAACCTGCTGCGATGCGTACGAGGCCCACTGCGAGAGGAAAGAACGACGACAGCGTGCACGCTACATGCCTGGTGGGGTGAGAACGCAGTCGGTGTTGAGTGGTCCTTCGTGGAAGTCGTCGAGGCCGGCGCGGTCGAGGCAGTGTTGGGATATTGCGATGACCAGGAGGTCTCCGTGTTTCTTGTAGACGCTGAGGATGCCGTCATGGTCCCAGACGGCACATTTTCCAGGGCCAAACTTGTAGGACTGGCACCGCTTGGTGATGGCATTCTTCCAGTTCGTAGGTAGGCAGCCCAGTTTGAGGGCATGCATGCTGCTGTCGGCGCCGGGTTGAACAACCCAGTAGTTCAGTCCGTTGTCGCAGTCGACGGGGTCTTCCCAGTAGTTCCGAATCCACGGGCCGTCCCAATAGGGCTGCTCATCGCTGGTGGGAGTGGGCGACGTCGTCGTTGTGGTGGTCGGTGTGTACCAGGGGGTCGTGGTTGTCGGCACCGTGGTGGGAGTCGGCGTGACGTAGACCGTCGACGCGGTCACCGTCCGCGCAGCCGAGCTGGTGTCTTCGCTGCCCTGACGGCTTGCGACAGCCTTTATTCCGAGGGCAATCAGCAGAGCGATCGCGGCGACGGCGACGACAGCGCTAATCGGCACACCGCTCGTCGCGGGCTTGTTCGGCACGGTGGCCAAAGATGGTGCTCCCCCGCTGTTGCCCGAGATGACCGGTGGGGGTGTAAGCGCGGCAGTGGCCGTGGGTTTCGGTGCGCTCTGCGCGACGGCGATGGTGTGTGGGGTGGTGTCGTGGTGGTGCTGCAGATCTTCGACGACCCGGCCCAGGATGTGCGTCCATGCCAGCGGGGCCGGCCGTTTGGATGCCGGGCGGGTCAGGGTCTCGGTGATGAGTTGGCGCAGCAGCCGCGGTGTGGTGTCGGGAAGCGATGCGGGGTCTTTGAGGTGTTGTTCACCGGCGAACAACCGCAGCGCCAACAACCCGAGTTTGTAGGTGTCGGACTGGGGTGTGGCTTTCTCTTCCCCGTCGGGGGTCCACCAGGCAGGGGTGTCGGCTTGGGGCAGCGCCGAGCGGCCGTTGACTCGCATGGCGTCGCAGTCGATGAAATGCACAGCGGGTGGGTCGAGCCGAAACAGCAGGTTCTTCGGCGACAGGTCACCGACGCAGATCCCGTTGGCGTGCAGAAATACCAGCGCCGAAGCGGTTTCGCGGAGCAGGCTGCAGCGTTGTTCGTCGGTGATCGTGATGCCGAGTTTGTCGAGGAATTCCGGCGGGTTGAGTAGGTGTTGCATTTCGGCCAGCGCCGGGCCCGGTCCTTTGGCGGTGTTGAGGCTGATGAAGAAATCCGATGAGAGCTTCGGCATTACGAACCCGGTCAGCGCGCCGTGCGCTTGGACGGTCGCGCAGGGCCAGGCGGCGATAGAGATCAGCCGCTCCCCCTCGGTTGCGGACAGCGATTCGAGGAAGGCTGGCATCGCATCGAGGACGTCGACGTCGATCGTTTGCAGCGACTGGTTGGTGTATTCCTTGTACACCATTGCTCCGGTGAAATTCGTTGCCACAGAAGGCGCGTCGTAGACGATGCCCTGACCGCCGCGGTTGATTCTGGTCAGCTCGCCAAGCTTGTCGCGGTCGATCCGGTTCACCATGCTCGTCGATCCTCCGGCGAGAGCGGCCAGGCGGCCACGAGTGTGCGGTCGTCAGTGAAGGTCTCGCGACTGAAGTCAACGACGCGGCCAAATTCCAGCAGTGAGGGCGGGATCGGACTGGTCAGCACGGTCCGGAGCAAGTCACCAACTGCGCCTTGGCCACTGCCGAGCGGGTCGCCGATGCCGTCGGTGCCGACGAGCAGCACATCGCCGCACTGGATTTGCAGCACCGTGGGATTGAGGTCGCTGGGCACCCGTGGCAGTCCGGCAACAGTGGACGACGTCACCGCTGAGGAGGAATCTTTGCCGCCCAGAACCGGTACGAACTGCCCCTCCCCTGCCGGCAGCACCCACGCCGCTGAATCGCCAACACCCAGCAGATGCACGCGCACCGACCCGAGGCCTGCCGGCTCTACGACCGCACAGACCAGTGTGGTGGCGAGGTTCTGTTCGGCCCGCGCGGCGTCGGGTTCGGGCAGTGCCAGCAGGGCTTGAATCTGTTCGCTCAGTGCCCAGGCTGTGCTTTTGACCAGCGCGGACCAGTCTGTTTCACCTGTGTCGGGCGGCATCTGCGTTTGCAGCCACTGCGCGGCGTAACGCGCCGCGGTGGTCGCCCCAATGTGTGATTGCGGAGCTTGAGAGACACCGTCGGCGACGACGATAATCACGCGTCCGTCGCCGAGCCGATGCATGGCGAAGTCGTCCTGTCGCGGAGTGCCGTTATGCCGGTGCAACGCACCGCGCGTCGACGCACCCCGCACGGTCAGCCAGTCAGTGGACCAGCCGTCGAGTACGGTGTCGGGCCGAAACGGAAACGACCGGAACTCCTCGGCGATCACCGCGGGTTCGACCACCGGAGACGGGGCTCCGATGATGACGGGAGGTACGGCGATCGCGCCGGCGGGGGCGGTCGTCCAGGGCCCGTCGTGTTGCTCGGGCGGTTCGCTGGGTGTGCGTCGCGGTATCCATCCGTGCCATTGCATGGTCGCTATACCTGGCCGGCGGGGTTAGACGACGTCGACGGCGAGGGTGAAGCCTTCGGGCTTTTCCACCTGCAGCTCGGCGGACCCGGAGGCGAAGGCCTGTCCAGAACTGATGACCGATTGCGTCAAGGAGGTGATGAACTCCGATAGGGCTGTGCCGGTGTCGATTCCACGTGCGGCCACGTACGCGAAGTGCGGCTTGGTGGCCACTTCGCGTACTACCGCGGCGTCGGCGTCGCCGATACCGAAGGCGACAATGTTGGGCGCCGCGGGTTGGGCGAGCAGCCCGGCCCGGGCCGATTGCCAGTCCTCGTTGTGGCTGGGCAGACCGTCGGTGAGGAAGAACACCGCGGGCCGGTGCACGATGTAGCCCTGTTCCTTGAGGGCTGGCACGTCGACTGAGACTCGGTAGGTCAGTTGGTCGAACGCGGCGCAGTAGGAGGTCAGACCCCGTGCCCGCAGCGGGACCATGGTCGACAGGTTGCGCAGGTCTTCGGGCTCCAGGTAAGTCTCGGCGGTTTCGGCGAACCCGATCACCGAGAACCGCACCATCGCTGCGGCGAACGACTCCCGTTGCAGCGCATCGTGCAACGACACCAACCCTTGGTTGAGCTCGTCGACGTATGGCTGCATCGAGCCGGATTCGTCGGCGACGAAGTAAATCGGCAAAACCTTACCCATCGGCTCCATGTCGGGCCGCTCCCCCCTCTTGGTGTTACTCCCCGTATGTTAGCTGTGAAGCGTAACGCTCACGGGCTCAGGACGATCGGCACATGGATGCTGAAAGCCAGACGAACAACCAGCCGCGGTATTCACTGCTGGCAGGGAATTCGAGGCCCGTCCTTGGCGAGGTGGTTCACCTCGGGGTTTTACCGTGGCGCACAACTGCGGCAAATGAGCAGTGCGGCCCGCAGGCAGGCTTGGTCGGGGGGTGGTCGGCACGGGCATCTGCTGAGGGGTGCAGGGATGCCCGTGCCGGTATGAGCGTAAAACGTTGAGGGTGTGGGCGGCCATGTTTGGCGCCAGCCGATCGCCGAGGCGCGGTGGATTGATCGCCGTCCAGCCTCAACGGTGGCCGGGCACCAGCTCGGCAGCAGCCGTTACGGCGTGGGAAGCTCGGTACGGTCGGCGGGGCGCAGTACCCATGCAGGTATCCAGTGGGTGACGCGGCGCTTGTGAGGGCCGAAGGTGATCGGGTAAGTGACCAATCCCCACCAGTGGCCTTGCTCGCATAGGCCCCAGCAGGTGAGCTCCCCTGTCACTGTGGTGTTCATCTGCAATCCGAACGGGTGGTAACGACCACGCTTGTGCGGCTCGCGCGTGAACAGCGTGACGAGGTCGACGAGCACCGCCTGCGCAGGTCGCACGGGGCGAAACACCGCCGAGGTGGGTTGGCCGGCGTAGCCGATTGCCTGCAGCTCACCCATGGATTCGATAATACGTTCGAACCGGGCTGGCCGGAGGGGGTGACCGTTAGGGCCGGGACGGAGGCCAGGTATCGCCTGGATGCCGGCGATGGCGGTGACATTCGTGAAGCTCGGGTCTGTCGTTACCGTGGCCAACTGAGGTGGCGGTCGTTAGACGGCGGCTTATGCTGGTGGTGTGGGGTTTGTTGATGCCCAGATCGCCGAGTTGGTGGCGGTGGTGGATGAGCTGGTGGGGCCGTCCACCGATGCCGTTCGGCCGGGCTTCAACGGCTCTCACGGTCTTGTGCGAGCAGCAGTCGATGTTGCCCCGGACTTCCACGGTGCAGCGAGCAAGTCGTGGCAGGCCGCGCATGAGTCAGCTGCGGCGCAGCAGGCTCGGTTGAGTGAAGGCGACCAGGCGGTGGGCGCGTTGTTGGCCGCGGTGCACGAACGGGCAATTCAGACGCAGCGGCAACTGGCTGCGATCCGCACGGATCTGCTGGCGCTGAAAGCTCGCGACCTCAGCGAGACGCAGACGAGGGCCGAGAAGATCGAGACAGTCGACTTCGTGCAGGCCAAGGCGCGAGAGCTTCAGAAGCTCACCCATGAGGCCCAGCGGTTCTCCGGCGAGATGGCCGGCAAGCTGCGCGCGGCGGCGGCGGGATATTCCACTCAGGGAACCGCCTGAACGCACTGCCTCCGCACTGATTGTCAGCAGCGGCATTTGCGGTCACCCGAAGCGCAGCAGGTCGGTGACGCGCAGTTGGACGTATAGCCGGCCAGTGGGGCCGAAGTCGACGAGTTCGGGGTCGTTATTGATCTCGTCGGCCACCTCGGGCGGCAACTCTTCAAAGGTGGTGACGCGCTGGATTTTTCCGTCGTCGACGAGCTTCTGGATGTAGCGGTGGACGCGGCGAGCAAGGATATCGACCTGTTCCCAGAAGTCGGTGCTGTAGCCGGTCACCGCTCGTAGCCGGTCGTGGGGAATGTTGTAGACCCCGATGTAGGTGTAGTGGCCATTGACGAAGCGGACGCGGGCAGTCGGCGCCACGCTGTCGCCTGCCGAGGCGCGCCCTTGCCCAGCGAATAGGGCAACGGTGGCGACATAAGTGATGGTGGTCATGGCGGTCTCCTTCGCGATCAATGTTGCCTATAGTCTACATTCAATGTTGACTATAGGCAACACAAAGTGTGGAGGGTCGTCGGGAGACGAAAGTGCGCTGTGCGGTGGTCAGACGTCGAACAGGGCGAGCTGCATGGGCTTGCCGCGGGCTTGTGGTGATCGCGTCGCTGCCCTGGATTGCTTGTGGGCGATGTGCTCAAGGGCTGCGGTGAGGATGGCTGCAGGGCAGGCGTCGAGTGTGGGATTGTCGCCGATGGCCTGTCGCAGTGGCGGGGGGAGCATCGGGAGGTGGACGTGGCAGATCAGTGCTTCTGCAGGCTCGTCGCATCCGGTCACGCGGCAGGTGGGTAGCTGCGATACGGGTTGGGACATGATGGCTTCCTTGCGAGTTGTGGTGCGTCTCAGGTCATCTGGTTGGGCCTGGCCGCGTCGTTGCGGGATTTAGAGGTCGTGGCCGAGGCTGGGGTCGTCGGGGCCTCGGTGGTAGTTCTGCAGGGCTATGCGTTCCTGTGCGGCGATGCGGCGGCGTAGGACGTCCGCGGTCGGGCAGCCCGATTCCTCGAGTACTGCTGGGGTGGGGTTGAGCAGCAGACTCCAGCCCGGGCGCCTTCCCCGCATGATCATGCGCTGCTCGGCGGCGCGGGCCTTCTCTTTGGCCTCGGGGCTGTCGGCGGCCAGGCGTAGTTCGAGGGTGAGTGCAGCGAGCTCGGCTTTGGCGGCATCGAGGGCCCCGGCCTCCTCGAATGGTGCGGGCGGATGTTCTAGGAGGTCGTCGAGTTGGGTTTGGTCGCGCTGCATGTCAGCGCGCAAGCTGGTTTGGTGTGCGGGCAGGCCCGTGTAGAGGTTTTCGAGGCGTTTAACCAGGCCGCGGGCTTTGGCTGCACCGGACTCTCCCGGCGTGGCGGTGGCCAACAGTTCGTCGGATTTCACTTCTGTGGCCCGGGAGGGCACGTTGAGTCGCAGGATCAGCATGTCGTGCATGAGCGAGCGGGCGCCCAGTACTTCGACGCCGTTGACGGTGATGCCGACCGGTTCGAACACGGACGCGCCTTCTTTGAATCGGGTGTAGGCGTGTCGGCATGCTGCCGCGACGGCGGCGGCCTGGTTTCCTCGGTCGGTGTAGCTTTTGCCGTCGATGTTCAGCGAGGGCGGGGTGTCGCGGGCGGTGAGTTCTTCGGCCGCTTTCACCACGGGGTCGAGGCGTTCAATGTTGTTGCGCTGGTTAGGGATGGAGCGTTCGAGTTGGGTGACCTGCCAGTCGCGCTGGCGCACGGCCTGGTTGTGTGAGCGTTCCAGCGCGGTGAGGCGGCGCACGTCCTCGTCGAGTTCGACTTGGCGTAGGTAGCGGGGGTCGCCGGTGGCGATCGCTTTGGTTTCGGCGGCAGCGGATCCGATGTCTCCCCCACTGAGGTCTTCGATTTCCAGGTCGACGACTTCGTTGCGGCGCATCTGTTCGATGAAGAGGGCTTTGGCTTGGACTTTCTGCCACATGACGGTGTCGTAGGTGGATTCGGTGACGTAGTTGAAGATCGAGATGCCGTCGAGGTTTTGGTTGCCTTGTCGAATGATGCGGCCCTCGCGTTGCTCGAGGTCGGCGGGCCGCCAGGGAACGTCGACGTGGTGGAGTGCGGCCGCGCGGGCTTGGACGTTGGTTCCGGTGCCCATCTTCTCGGTGCTTCCGATAAGAACGGACACCTCGCCGCGGTTGCAGTCGGCAAACAGTGCCCGCAGTTCGGAGGGTTTGCGGGCTTCGTGAATGAAGCGAATGGTCTCGGCGGGCATTCCGCGGGCGATCAGTTCGTCTTTGATCGCCTGGTAGATGGTGAATTGGTTGCGGTCGGCGTTGGGGGTGCCGCGGTCGCAGAACACGATTTGCAGCGGTCCGGTGCGCGGTAGGGGCGCGCCGGTGTCCTTGTCGTAGTAGACCCGGTCGGCCAGCGGGGTGTGGACTGCCATGATGCGCTCGGCGACGGCTTCTGCGCGGCTGTGAGCGGGTTTGGGCAAGTGGGCCAGGCGAGGATCGAGTGAGACGTTGCGGCCGTCGTTGGCGATCTTGAGCACGTTGTCGCGGCGCGGATTGCGCGCGTCGAGGTGTTCGGCGCGGAATCCGAGGTCGCTGATGAAGTCGCTGACCTGGATGTCGGGCTGCAGGCTGACGATTTGGCGTTGTCCGGTCATCAGCGGCGGCAGGGCCACGGGTACCTGGTCGCGGGTGACGACGTCGGTGTAGGCCGAGGACAGTGCCAGCAGTTCGATGAGGTTGGTGAATTTTCCGACCCGGGTGACGGGCCTGAGTTTGGTGCCGGTGGCGTTGACCTCGACGGTGCTGACGGTGGTGGTGAACGCTGCACCCCAGTCGCCGAGGTCTTCGACTCCGGCATCACGCAGCAAATCGGGCCGCAGGTAGCTTTGCATGACCCACAACTCCCCCAGCGAGTTGGCGATCGGGGTGCCGGTGGCGAAAGTGGCGACACGTTCGATCACCTTGTCCTCGGGGATGCCGGCCGCTAAGGCTTCATCCCGGCGCCGTTGCCGCAGGATCCGCAGTTTGAGGGTGAGATCCTCGGCTCGCTGTGAGGACGCCGGGCACGACAGTTCCTCGATGTTGCAGACCCGCTGCTTGTTTTTGAACATGTGGGCTTCGTCGATTTTTCCAACTGGCTTCCCGGCTGCAATGGAGTTGGCATGCGCTTTTACGTTGCACACATATGTGTGCAACGTTGACCGTTGGTATGAACCCAATAGCCCGCGCCACGAGGTGGCGTACCGCGCTGGCCCACCCGAATCAAGACACCGTCATGTGACTAGAGGTAGCAGACGAGGCCCAGTCCCGGAGCGCCGTCGGGCGGCTACGGATTCTTTCCGGCGCCTGGGTTTGATCGCTGCCGCGACATCTGCGCCAGCCAGGCGGCGACCGCCAGCACCGCCACAGCTTCGACGATAACGCTGATGAGTGCGTAAGGCGCTGGTTCCCAGCCCGTCTCCACGAATCCGAACAATCCCACTGTTCGCGACAGCCCGAACGCCGCCAGCGCGCCTGCCGACAACAGGCCCGACGCCCATCCGAACCACCTCGGAGCACCCACCGCCAGCAGGACGCCGACAGCGCAGAACACCGAAGCCTGCACCAGGAACCCGGTGCCGACTGTCGGGATGTGACCGTAACCGTGCAGGTAGAGGTACGCGTGCACACCGCCGCTGACAACCATGGCCGCCGCGATCACCAGACGATAGACGAGAGTCACAGCAGAGTCCGTTCTTTGAGCGCGAGCGTGTGCTGGCCGGTCTGATAACTCACCTCACGGATACCGAGCGCGTCGTGCAGCTTGCCGGCCGGCAGTGTCAGCGGCTTCGGCGCCGGACCGTCGCCGGGATGCGGCAGCGGATAGGCGGTGGTGGTCCCGCTGTGGAAGGTGACATTGCCTTCCGTCTTCGAAAACACCTGGTGCACATGGCCGTTGAGGCAGGTCACCGATGCGAACCGCTTCAGGTAGCTCAAGGCCTGCGTGGCATCGTCGGTCCCCCAGCCCCAATCCGGATACATCGCGAACAGCGGAATGTGGCTGAACACCACGATCGGCGTATCACTCGACAGCGAGGCGACGTCCTTCTCCACGAACTCGAGCTGATCGACGCCGAGGTGCCCGAGCTTCTTCAGGTTCAGCGTATTCACCAGCGCGATCACATGCACCCCGGCGATGTCGAAGCTGTACCAACCGTCGCCGCGGGTCCCCGCCCCGAAGGTCTTGCGGTACTTGGCCCCGGCGTCGTCGGCCGAATCATGTTCGCCCGGAACGGTGAACACGTGCGGGGTCCGCAGCCCGGTCATCATCTGCCGGACCTGATCGAACTGCTCCGGGGTGGCCAGATGCGTCAGATCGCCCGTGTGGATCACGAAATCCGGCGTGTAGCCCAGGTTGTTGACGGTGTCGATCGCATGGGTGAACGAGCCCGCCACATCGGTGTTGGCGGCACCCGTGAAGCCGATGTGGCTGTCGCTGACCTGCGCGAAGCGCAACGTGGGCTGCGCCGCCGGCGCGGATGAGCCGCTGCCCGCAACGTGCGACAGCACTTCCCCACCGACCACCGACAACCCGACAGCGGCACCGAACCACGCCGTGTGCCGGAGCAATTGGCGACGGTTCATCTGCTGCGGGTCGCGCTGCGACGAGTCGTCGGTCATCGGACCACCACCGTTCCGTGCATGAAGGGGTGAATCCCGCAGACGTAGGTGAAGGTGCCGGGCGTGGTGAAGGCGTAGCTGAAAGTGGCGCCGGAACCCATTGTGGGAGAACGGAACTGGCCACCTTCGGCGACGACGTTGTGTGGATCTTCGTCGTGGTTGGTCCAGGTGACCGTCGTTCCCGCCGGCACCGTCAGGGTGTCGGGCGCGAACGCGAAGTTGTCGATGTTGACCGCGTTCGGGCCCGCCGGCATCGGGGCTTGGTGGCCCTGTTCGGGCGGGGACATGGTCATCGACCCCATCGACCCCATGGTGGGTCCGGAGCCGGCGCCGGGTCCGCTCATGCCGGGCGTCCCACTGACGTCGGAGCTGAAAACTGGTGTGGGTGCTGCTTTTTGCTGCGGCGCTGTCGAGGTGCATGCGGCCAGGAGCAGGGCGGCGCCGCAGAGCGCCACCAGGGTTCGTCGTGACACGACGGGAACCTCCGTAGTCGTCGGGTGCGGGTGCGCCTGCGCACCCTCACCAACAGATACGGCGGCGGGTTACACGTCTCAGGCCGGCTGGCTCGGAGGCATGGGTGCGAACACCTCGATGACGCCGGCCACTTCGCGAACATCGAACTTCGGCAAGGGTTTTGGCGCGATCGGCAATTGATGGGTCAGGACGTGACCGTCCGTGGCGAACGACGTGGAATGGCACGGGCACCGTAGCCGGTCGTCCGGTCCGTCGAACCAGAGTCGGCAGCCCTGGTGCGTGCAGACACCCGAGATGCCCTGCACGTTCCCGTCGACCCTGCGCACGAACCCCACGACCGAGCCGAGGTCGAACGGATGCACCGCGCCCTCTGCCACGTCGGAGCTGTCGGCGACCTTCTGCCAGCTGCCGGCGGCCGGAACCAGCTCCTGGCTCGCGGTGTCCTGCTTCGCCGGCTCACCGCGGCCGCTCATCAACGCCCGGTCGACCGCCACTGCGGCGACTGCGGCACTGGCGGCCGCCGACGTCCCGACGATCACCTGACGACGGTTGGCGCGCAGCCAGGTGGGCGGCGGCGCGTCGTCGCCGTCGAACTGCGCGGCGAGTCGGCTCTGCAGGTCGGCGAGGAAATCCGGTCGTGGCTCGTCGGCGCCGGGCCGGGCGGCCTGCAGGTCGATCGCGGTACGCATCTGCGCCGCATCGAAGTCGTCGGGCTTGAACCCCGTCGGCTTACGCCCGCGCAGCAGATCGTCGAGGTATCGACGCAACCCGCGCGCGTTCATGGCTCGCCCTTCTCGTTGATCTGTGCCGCCAGCCGTAATGCCCGGTGTTGCAGCACCTTTGCGTTGGCAACGCTGACACCGAGCTCCGCTGCGGACTCCTTGATGGACCTGGTCTGGAGAAATCGCAGCTCCAGTATGCGTCGATAGTTGTCCGGCAGAGCGTCCAACACCGCGGCGACACGGTCCGGCGCGGTGCTGATGGACTCTTCCGCCTCCGGCGGCGCCTCGATATCGAGGTCGATGCAGGTGATCTCCCGCCCCATCGTCTCGCGCCAATGCGCGGCGAGCACGGTGCGTGCCGTGCTCCGCAGGTAGGACCGCACCTCGGCGGCACTGGCCGTCAACCGCAGCGGTCGCAGCGCGGCGAGAAACACCTCGGCAGTGAGGTCCTCGGCATCGGCCTGATTGCCGACCCGCGCGTAGATCGTGCGGTACACCCACGTCGCGTTGTCCTGGTAGACGGACTCCCAGTCCTGATACCGGGAATCCGACGAGACGACACGCAATGACGGTCGGCGTGCAGGATCACGCTGCGCTGACACATTAACCCCGTCTCATCGGTGCGGCCCGGCACACCCCAACGCCACTTCAATTTGTAAATAGCCACCAGGGTTACACGAGGCTGTCGACGTCAGATCAAGCTCGCAAGGGCGCAAACGCGAAGTCACGCAACCCCTCCCGCGGGTGGACCGATGCGGTGAATCCGAGTTCTCGGGCCGCACGTGCCGGATCGGCGACGATGTGCCGCACGTCGCCATTGCGGTGCTGCCCGGTGACTACGGGTGGCTGCGCGCCGCGCGCCGCGCACAGCAGTCCGGCCACATCGCCGATGTCGATCGGGTGCCCGGAGCAAACATTGAACGCACCGAAACCACCGATGTCGGACTCCACCGCGGCGACGTTGGCCGCTGCGACATCGTCGACGTGGACGAAGTCGCGCATCTGTCCGCCGTCCTCGTAAATGTTTGGGATGGTGCCGTTTTCCAGCGCCGACCGGAAGATCGCCGCCACGCCGGAGTAGGGCGTGTCACGCGGCATGTGTGGGCCGTACACGTTGTGGTAGCGCAGCGCGATGACGGAGCCGCAGACCGCGTCGGCCCAAGCCAGCGCGTAGTGTTCCTGCGCGGTCTTGCTCGCTGCGTACAGACTGCGCGGTCGTAACGGCGAGTCTTCCCCAACCGTGCACCATTGGAGCTCTTCGCCGCCGATCGGGCACCGGTGCTCGAATACTCCGGCATCCAGGTCGGCGCGGCGGCGCGGCAACGGGTCGACCGGCCCATGCCGGCGACATTCGTAGCGGCCCTGCCCGTAGACCACCATCGATGACGCCAGGACCAGCCGCCGGCAGCCCGCGTCGTACATCTGCGCGAGCAGTACCGCGGTGCCGTAGTCATTGTTGCTGCCGTACGCCGGCGCGTCCGCCGCGTTGATGCCAGCCCCGACAACGGCGGCCTGGTGACACACGACATCAATGCCTTTGAGCAGAACCGACAGCGCGTCGGGATCACGCACATCGTTGATCCGGCATCCGTCGGGCGGGTGCGCACCCGAGCCGTGCGCAGCGTAGAGCATCGAGTCGATCGCCACGACATCGTGGCCGGCGGCGGCTAGCGCCGTCCAAACACGAGAACCGATGAATCCGGCTGCGCCGGTGAGCAACACTCTCATGACACCTCGAACGTTATGGTAGGTAGGCCAGTGGCGCCGTCGGGCGACGGCGGAGCTTCCTCTGATGTTTGAACCGCGCCGGTGTTATCGGTGGCGCGCGCGGTGATGGTGTGGGTGCCTTCGGAGGCTGCGTCCCACTGGTAGCTCCATAGCCGCCAGGTATCGTTCGAATAGCTGGCCCCGAGACGTGCTGGGCGCCAGTCGCCGTCGTCGATACGGACCTCGACCGCCCGGATTCCTCTGCCCTGCGCCCACGCGACCCCACCGAAAGTGGTGGGGCCCGAACGGATCCGCTGGCCGTTTCGCGGAATATCAATGCGTGACTGGGTTTTGATCGGGCCATGTGCCGACCAGCCGAGTCCAGTCCAGAACGCCTGAGCCTTGTCGAAGCGGGTCAATTCCAGTTCGACGACCCACTTGGTGGCCGAGACGTAGCCGTACAGCCCCGGAACCACGAGCCGTGCGGGGTAACCATGGTTGATCGGCAAGGGTTCGCCGTTCATCCCGACCGCCAGAAGTGAGTCTCGACCATCGGTGAGTGCCTCAACCGGCGTGCCCGCGGTGAACCCGTCGATGGAGGTCGATAGCACCATGTCCGCATCGGGGTGAATTCCGGCTGCCGCCAGCAGATCACGCACGCGGTAGCCGGTCCACATGGCCGTTGAGATGAGATCCCCGCCCACCGGGTTGGACACGCAGGTAAGCGTGACCGCCTTCTCCACAAGTGGGAATGCGCGCAAATCGTCGAACATGTAGATGATTTCGCGATTCACCATGCCATGGACGCGCAGTCGCCAATCAGCACGACTGAGCTGTGGTACCACCAGGGCGGTGTCGATCCGATAGAAATCAGTGGTGGGGGTGATGAATGTCGGTAGTGCTACGCCGGGCGGCTGCACCTCGGTCGGCACCAGCGGAGCCCGTACCGCGGCGCTCGGCGTGGCGGTGACGGCTCTTTCGCCGGCCACCGAGTGTGCCCGCCGCGATAGCAGGATTCCCGAACTCGCGCCGGCGGCGCCGAGCCCCAGAAGCCCGAGCGCGGTCAGCCACATCCGGCGACTCGTGTCGGTGTTGTCGACTGTTGACGTGGAGCCCCGGGTCGTCTGCCGGGTGGTCAACATCCGTAGCGCGATGACCGCGACGGCGACCCCGATCGCGGTGGGAATGAAGTCGACCGGTGTGGCCTCGGGGCGCAGTAATATCGCTGCGCCCCGAGTACACCACCGGCCGTGATCACGGCGCTTCCGACCGGTCGGCGTCGAGCTTCAGATATTCCCGCGAACGCCGCGATAGCAGCGACAGTCAGAATGACCGCCACCACTAGAAACAGTTTGTCCGCCGTACCGAATGTCTGGATCGCCCATTCTTTGACCGACCCGGGTGTCAATTCGATAATTTCGGCACCCACCGCAGTCACAGGGTCAGCCGCCGGCCCGAATAGTACGGCCAGGATTTCACTGATACCGAGTCCTGTTGCGGCACAGGCTATCCCGGTCAGCGGCCGCAGCAAACCGTTGTTCAGTGACACGATGTCACACTACCGCCGAAATCCCGCGTCAGATCTTACGAAGTGCTGACACGTAATCATGCCGGCACCTCAGAGCGGGTTACGACCCGAAAAGGCCACCACGCGCTCAGTGGGGCTGGCATCGGTCCCCACTTCAACCTCCGGGCCGAACATGCCTTGAGGTTGTAGCGCCGGAACCAGCTGAGATCCGACGGCCTCGGCCAGAGCCGCCTCGGAGACGTCGAATTCGACCGGTTGGTCGATGGCCACCGCGAGATCCCAGCTATGAATTAGTGTCGAATACGTGATGATGCCGATGGCTTGAGCGGCCGGCATCGACCCGAGCACGGTGGCGACGGGCATGTCCCAATCGGTCACCGTCGCCCACGCCTGCTGAGAACGTTTGATCGACCGCTCGACAACGGCGACCCAGTCCGAACCGAGAATGTCCGATCCGCTGAAGAGCTCCGCCTCGGTCGGGCCGCCCAAACCGTCAACGGCCGCGGCGAATGCATCAATCGAGGCGATCGTGTGGCTCAGCATCGACCGCACCGACCATCCGCTGCACGGGCTGGGACGGTCCAGATCCGACACTGCCAGCGTCGCTACCAACCCCGCCAAACGGCCGTCGGCCCGTCGCAACAGTTCTAACGATTCCATCGCACTTCCTCTCAGTTACTAACGGTTACTAAAATCAGTTGCCGTTAGTTTCTACCCCATCGGACGTAACGGTGTCAATACCGTGCTACCGTTATAGCGATGGGCGGCTGGTCAAGACTCGACAGCGCTCAAACTCTCGGTTTTCCGCTGGCAGACGAGCCGCTCGCGGTCGACTTGGCCGACACGATCATCACCTCCACGAGCCCTGCGACGGACCTGCTTTCCGACGAAACCAGATGCCGACTCTGGTGGGACCTGCAGCACGATCGCGTGCCGGACGGCGCACCAGCGCCCCCACTCGCGCCCACTGTCGAACTACGCCACGCCGTCCGCACGATCCTCGATGGACACCTGGCCGGCACATCACCGGACATCGCGGCCCTGGACCTGGTGAACGGGATTGCCGCCAGCGTGACGTGCACCCGCCAACTCGTGCACACGAAGACCGGATGGGCAACGACAACGACGTATCACCCCATCGGCGACCAGCGGCACCAACTGGCGCTCGCCGCCGCTGCGGACAGCCTGATCGACCTACTCTCCAGCCCCTCGCAGACACGCCTGCGGTGTTGCCAAAACCCCACGTGCAGTATGCTTTTCGTCGCTGCAGACGCGCGACGGAAGTTTTGCACCCAGAACATCTGCGCCAACCGCATGCGGGCGGCGCGCCATTATCGACGTCATCACCACAGCTAGCCTGCCGGCTGTCGTGTCCCGCATGCGATCGGCAGCCGTCAGGGCACCAGGACCACTTTCCCGATGGTCTGGCGCGAAGCGATGGCATGGAACGCTTCCTTGGCCTCCGCCAGCGGGTACGACGTGTCGGCGATGATCCTCACCCGTCCTTGGCTGATCAGGTTGAGCAATTCGGGCACGAGCGGGCGCAGATCGTCCGGCCTGAGCGACGGGAAATTGAAACCAACCACAGTCTGATTGTTGTGAATGAGCTGGCGAACCTGTTCAGGCTGCAATGAGTCGTGCGCATTCTTGGCGCCGAACATTACGACGCGACCAAATGGGGCGAGCAGGGCAAAGCTCGCCTTGCCGGTCTCGCCGGAAGCCATCTCCATTACGACGTCAACGCCCCGACCGTCGGTGCGCTCCAGGACCTTCTTGCCCCAGCCTTGCTGGGTGTAGTCGATGGCCACGTCGGCACCGAGTTCGGTGACGAGGTCACGTTTTTCTGCCGTACTGGCCAACGCGATGACTTGTCCCACCCCCAAAGCCTTGGCGAGCTGGACCAGATACAGCCCGACACCGCCCGCGGCGGCCTGGATCAGCACAGTGTCAGAGGGTGTTGGTTTGGCGGCAAGTTTGAGCAGTGCCCACGCCGACAGCCCTTGCACAACAATGCTGGTGGCCTGGGCGAAGTCGATTCCTTCGGGAATTCGAAGCGCCGAATCTGCTCTTGCTGTGGCGAATTCAGCGTATCCACCGCTGAGCACCGGGGCGGCGATCGTGTCACCGATGGTCAAATCCTCGACGCCCGAGCCGAGTTCCACGACTTCGCCGGCGGCCTCGAACCCCAGCACTGCCGGCAGCGGTCGCTGCAACGGGTAGCGCCCGGTGGTCTGTTCCAGTTCGGCGTAGTTGATCCCCGCCGCGCGGACCTTGATCAATACTTCGCCGGGTGCCGGGCTGGGCTTGTCAACCTCCGATAATCGCAGGCTGTCGAAACCGTCCAAAGCGGTCAATTCGATAGCCTTCATAGGATGCCTCCGTCTGCTTCTGCCGCCGAGATCAAGCGAGCGATTTTCAGGTTGACGGTGACCGTTCAGCAGCCGTCCGGGCAGACGACGTCGACCAGCGCGGTGGGCGTGCCGCCGTCGAGTTTGCGCACACCGTTAACCGAACATGCCGTCAACGAGGCCGTCGGCGTCTGGTTGAGTTGCACGAGATATCCCTCGGCGCGCAGATCATTGATGACGCCATCGGCGGCGGCCGCGGAAGCCGCAGGCGCCTGTGCGAGCATGAGCACCGTGAACGCCGCCATTCCCAAACCAGCAAGTACCGTCTTCATCGCAACTCCTTGTCCGTTGTGAACCAATGAACGTCTAACATCGGCCGTCGACGTCGACGTCGACGGCACGCGAACCGGTCACTGCACCGTGTCGCCGATTTTCGCGTTGATGCCTCCAAAAGCACGGTAGTGCACAATCATTCGTCAAATTGTGACGGAACTATGACTACCTTCGCGGACGGGGTTCGCACCGTGCCTTCAGTCTGATTTCCCGCGGCGACCCGCATGTTGTGCCGCCTGCCGCGCGGCGGTCAGGATCTGGTCGACAGGAGCGATGTCCGCCGCTGTGGTACTGCGGTGGACGTACACAATGCGCGCATCGCTGTCGATGACGAAAGTGCCTCGCCCCTGCAGAATTTCCAACGAGGGCCGACTGATACGACTTCCGGAACGCAACACCCGAACAAGCCGTTTCGGGGCGAACGCTGCGTATCGACCGACGGAGAAGCGCTCAACTTCAGCGGCGCGTTCGAGTTCACGCTCGGGATCGCTGAGACAGTCGAGGGTGATGCCGCGCTGTGCGCATGAATCACATACCGTCTCGACGTCGTCGCGGTAAACGATGGCAACACGCGCGCCGATGGCGTCGAATTCGGCTTTCACGCTTTCAAGGTCGCGGGCGGCTTGCTGACAGAACGGACACCACAGCCGGTGAAACGCCAGGACAGCAGGACCGGTGCCGATCAGTTGCGCGATCGAGATAGGCCCTTCGCGGCCTTCGATGGCGATGTCGACAGGGAACCTGTCCCCCACATCAATACCCACGGTGTTCTCCTTCGGACGCGGCCCACACCGCACTAAAGCGGCAACACTCTGTACTGTACAGTACATTTATCGGATCGCTTGGTACGGTTGCTCGATGATCACCGCACCGTCGACGGACCGTGGCCGTGCGACGGTGACCCGCATCCTCGAGGCGGCATGCGTGCTGTTCGCCCGTCAAGGGGTGCGCGCGACGACTCTTGATCAGATCGGCAGCGCCGCTGGCGCCGGCCGCAGCCAGCTCTACCATTTCTTCGCCGACAAGGCGGACCTGGTGGCAGACGTCGTCGGTTTTCAGGTCGAACGTGTCCTGGCTTCTGTCGAGCCCTCGTTCGACACCGTCAGCACGGCCGACGATCTGCGCACATGGTGCGCGAACGCCGTCCGGGAGCACGCGTCCTCCATTGACCCCATCCGCTGCCCGATCGGCTCCCTGATCTACGAGCTCGATAGCACTGACCACGGCCTGGCACGCGCAGCGCTCAAGGCCGGGTTTGCCCGCTGGGAGCAAGCCATCGCCAACGCACTGGGACGCATTGCCGACCGTGGTGGACTGCGTCCCGAGGCCGACCCCACCCGTTCGGCCGCAGGCCTGCTCGCCGCCTATCAAGGCGGAATGCTCCTGGCAGACGTCCACAATGACGTCGCACCCCTGCGGCATGCGCTGGACACGGCACTGGCAGCGACCCTACAGCCGGCGCCACGACAAAGACCGTCGAGGACAACTGCGCGCACCCAACCGGACGCCACGCACTAATCTCGTCAGCCTACTGGCTGCGTGAGTCGCCTACGCGCCGGACCGCGGTGCCCGTGCCGACGCGGCCCATCCAGACTCCGGCGCTGCCGATGGAATTGCCGGTCGCCGAGACCCGCAGCATCGGAAGCTAATCCGATTCCGACGCTCCACATCGAGATCGATTACCCGCCACTCGATTACACAGCCGGCGATCGACATCGGCGCGACAACGCGCACTCGACGACACGCGCTTGAAGGGGGTGGTCGCCCAGTCGGCAGGATCGCCGACGCGTCGCCTAGGGAGATGTGGGTACGTGGTGAGTTGAGGATTACTGTATTCGTAATGTACTTGACGGTACAGTTTGGATACTCCATAGTGTACTAGTCAGTACAAATAACGATCGGAGCCCAACGTGCCCACTTTGCAAAATGGACAGCTGTTTCCGGAGCTGAAGTTATCGGCCGTCGGCGGCGGAACGCTGTCGCTGCCGGGCGATCTCGCTGGTTCCTACGGGATCGTCTTGATCTATCGAGGGTCCTGGTGCCCGTATTGCAACGCCCAGCTCGCCGCGTTCAGTCGGGCGCAGGGCGCGCTCGAGGAAGTCGATGCGCGGGTAGTCGCGCTATCGGTCGATGATGAGGCCACCACCGCTGCGCTGATCGAGAAGCGGCGGTTGGGTTTCCCGATCGGGCACAGCGCGGACGCCGCAGCCGTGTCCGCCGCCGTCGGGGCTTACACCAACTCGGACCCGGTCTATCTCGAGTCAACCGGATTCGTGCTCGCTCCTGATGGCACAGTGCTCACCGCTGTCTACTCCAGTGGCGCGATCGGTCGGCTGATGCCCGACGACGTGCTCGGACTTTTGGCCTATATCCAGTCCCACGGTTAACGGCGCTCCCGTGGACATATGCCCCCGCCTTCACGCGGTCTGCGGTGATTGACGACGCGGTGTTGTCACAGCGGCAGCGTGCAGGGCAGCGGCCAATTCCTGGCGATCGGGCAGCCCGTCGGTTGTCGGGTAGAGCCGGCACGCTATGGCAGGTTGTGGCCGCCTCGGGAGCCACGGGTCGATGCCGTCGATCAGGATGGTCGGCGATCCGCTGAACCCCAGCCGGAGGGCTTCGGCGGGGGTGTCGATCACCGAGGTGCGCACGGCAATGTGGCCCAGGCCGAGCTGGTCGAGCATTACCCGCACGAGGGCCTCCGTGAGAGTCCGATGCGGGCAACCGGCAATGACCAGCAGTTCTACCTGCGGCGCCGGTCTGGCATCTGTGTATGTCATGAAAAGTACTGCCTGCCTTTCGAATTCGTCTTCCAGACAGCGGTACGCATGAATGCGCTCACATCCCCGGCGGTGGAGGAGGCGGCGGGTAGCATGGGTCGTCCATCATCGCGCCAACAATCATCTCGCAACACTTCATCATCTCGATGGGATCCATTGAGGAATCAGCCCTTTCGACGTTCCGGGACTGGACGTGCTCCGGTCCCCCAACCCATCATGAACATTCTCCTGCGGTGGAAGGTCAAGGAGGACACGCACACCCATGCGCATCAGTGAAGTCGCCCACCTCAGCGGGGTCCCGGCAAGAACGCTGCGGTTCTACGAAACGCAGCGGCTGCTTGCGCCGCCTCAGCGCCTGGCCAACGGCTATCGCGACTACACGCCGGACGTCGTCGGCAGGTTGCGTTTCATCCGGTCGGCACAGGGCGCAGGGTTGACGCTGACCCACGTGCGTGACGTCCTCGACCTGCATGATCGAGGTCTCGCACCATGCGCTCGAGTCAACGAGCTCCTGGCGCAACGACTGGCCGCCGTGCAGGAACAGATCAGCGAACTGATCACGTTGCAGTTGACTCTCCAAACCCTGCTGGGGCGGGCTCGCAACGATGCGCCCGACACCGACGTCGATGTGTGCTGGATCCTCGAATCACGCGTGTGCGATGGCGCCGCGGTCGCGGGTTCATGAAATCGTCACCACTTGATCTCTGCGTGTGCTTTTAGGCTGGGACTCGTGAATATCGGTCGTAGGACAGTGACGGCAGCCATCGCCGGCCTGGTGCTTGTCGTCGCGGCATTCATGGTGCCGCGCATGCACCTCGACGGTGTTATCCCGTTGATCAACAGCACACCTGCGCAGATCCGCGCTTTCGCGCAGGCCGCTCCGATCTTCGGTTGGTGGAACGCGCACATCGGCTGGGGCACAGTGCCGGCGGTGCTGATCGCGCTGGCGGCAGTTCTGTGGGGACAGGCCGTGGCCGCGCGGCTGCCGTGGCGAGCGGTGCCCCTGACGGCGTGGGCTGTGTCGTGCGGCTGGGCGTTCGCACTGTCGATGGTCGACGGCTGGCAGGTCGGTTTCGCCGGACGCCTGACCGCCCCTAACGAATATCTGCGCCAGGTTCCCAGTGTCACCGACATTCCCGAGGCGCTGCGTACCTTCTCCTCCAGAATCCTTGACTTCCAGCCACACTCGTGGATCACCCACGTCTCCGGCCATCCACCGGCAGCGCTGTTGACGTTTGTGTGGCTGGATCGTGTGGGGCTGGGCGGGGGCGCGTGGGCGGGGCTGTGGTGCCTGGTGATCGGGTCCAGTGCCGCCGCGGCCATCGTCGTGACGCTGCGCACGCTGTGCGATGAGACCACCGCCCGTGCGGCCGCCCCGTTCGTCGCGGTCGCACCGACCGCCATCTGGATCGCCGTCTCAGCCGATGCCTACTACGCGGGCGTCGCCGCGTGGGGTATCACCCTGCTCGCACTGGCCACCCGCAACCGGCGCCCCGCGCTCACCGGCGCCGGCGCGGGGCTCCTGCTGGGTTGGGGCATCTTCCTCAACTACGGCCTCGGCTTGATGGCGATACCGGCGGTCGCGGTGCTCTGCACCGCACCTAGCCGGCGCGTGGTGACCCGAGTGCTGCTGCCCGCGGTCGGCGCCACGCTGGCGGTGGTCGGCGCGTTCGCTGCCACGGGATTCTGGTGGATCGACGGTTACATCTTGGTGCAGCAACGGTATTGGCAGGGTATCGCCACGAACCGGCCGTTCCAGTACTGGTCGTGGGCCAACCTGGCATCAGTGGTGTGCGCCATCGGGCTCGGCAGCGTCGCCGGGCTGAGCCTCGCCTTCAACCGAGCCGCGCTGCGGCGGCGCAGCGGCCTGCACCTGCTGGTGCTGGCTTCGTTGGTAGCCATCATGTGCGCGGACCTGAGCATGCTGAGCAAGGCTGAGACCGAACGGATCTGGCTGCCGTTCACCGTCTGGCTGACCGCCGCGGGCGCCCTGCTGCCGGCGCGATCACGACGCTGGTGGCTGGTCGCCAACGTCGTCGGCGCTCTTGCTCTCAACCACCTGATTATGACGAACTGGTAGAAACCGCCGACCCACCAGATAACCGGGCACACACGCCCACACCACCGCGATCGAAATCCACAGTCCAGCATGGTAATCCCGATCGAGAACGGTGGCGTTGTCCAGAGACGCCCCGGGTTTGTCGAACACCGGGATGGCGAGCAGCACCAGCACCACCGTGCACAACGCGGCCACCGCGCCGGGTGCCTGCCACACCGTCGGCAGCACCCGGCGAGACGAAAGACCCATCGCCGCGCACAGTGGCGCGAACACCACATCATGGAGCGCCACCGCCACCAACGCCCAGACCACGATGCGCATGATGATCACCGGTGGGTTCTCCGACACCAGGACCGCGCCGTAACCGGCAAGGGCCAGACCGGACATGAACAGCAGCACCCTCATGGCAGCACCTCGATCCGGGACAGCCATTTGGTCTGCAGCACTCCGGGCCGCGACGGTGCAATGAGCCGGCACGGATAGCCGTGATCGGGATGTAGCGTGTCGCCGTTGAGTTTCAGCGCGATCAGGGTCTGGCCGTCGTGAGCATGCCCGGCCGGGAGCACGGTGCGCGAATACGGCCCGGGTGGCTCCAATGACACCATCCGCACATCGGCGTCGCGGGACCCTCCGACCATGGCGATCAGGTCCGCCAGCACCACACCGGTCCATGCGGCGTCGGCGCTCCAACCCTCGACGCAGGCGATCGGCAGATGGAAGGTCTGCTGCGGCAGGGCGTTCAGCTCGGACACCGAAAAGGCGCGGCTGAGCGCACCGTTGGTCACCGTCAAGCGGTACTGCGGTGAGGCCGCGGTCTGCAGCACGCCAGCTGCAACCGCGGTTCGGTTCACCGGAATACCTTGTGGCCCTTGGCCGGAGCGCGGCGCGAGAACCGACATCCGGCGCAGCCACGGTACGGTCTGGCCGGCCGTGGCCACGGTCGCTGCCGCGACCGCCAATCCGGTGCCGCGCAGTACCGTGCGCCGGGTCGGGCCGACCGCGGCGGTGGACAGTTCGTCGAGCGGTTCGCCGAGAGCGCATCGGATCACCGGCAGCTTGACCGCGAGGTGCACTAGTACCGCGCCCGCCGCGAGGTAGGCCACTGCGTAATGCGTTGTGGTGAAGAAGAATCGGAACACGTACCACTGCGCAATGTTCAACAACCCGGTGGACAGCTCGAACAAGATCGCCCCGACGAGCACCAGGATCGACAGGCGCTCCAGCTGCCGCGTGAGGCCACCGATAATCGGGCGTTCAAACAGCTTGGGCCACACCGACCACAGCTTTACGACCGTCAGCGGGATAGCGGCGATACCCGAAGCGACATGGAGTCCCTGGGTCACCCGGTACAGCCACGCCGGGTGCGCGGGCCAGTAGAACCAGGGTTGCGGATGCTGGATGAGGTGACTGACCAGACCGGTCAGGAAGCACACGCCGACGGCGATGCCGAGCATCATGCCGACCCGCGCGGTCACCGCGGTGCTACGCAGTCCCGACGCATTCATCGCTGGGCCAGACTGGCGAGCATCCGGTCGCCGACCGGATGCATGTCCAGTACCGTCAGGCCGGCGTCACCGGCGACGCGTTCCGCGCTGTCCACCCCCACCGTGGCCCACCGGAACCACGGTCCGACCGTCCGCGACGATTCCAGCCGCACCCACTGCGTCTTGACTCCGCATGGGGCCGAGTCGAATTCGGCGATGCACGATCCGCCGCGCCGGAGCAGGTCGGCGGCGCGGCGCAGCACCCGGATCGGGTCACCACCGAGCCCGACGTTGCCGTCGGCCAGCAGTACCGTCTGCCACCGGCCGGTGCCGGGGAGCGGGTCGAACACATCGCGGCGCAATGCCGGGGCGCCGCTGCGCCGCGCGAGTTCCACGGCGGTGGCGGACTGGTCCACGCCCAGGGCTGGCACACCGCGCCGGATGAGATCGGCTACCAATCGGCCCGGGCCGCAGCCCAAGTCGATGGTCGGCCCGTGGCACAGGGCCAGCACCGCCCGGTCGAACTGCCGGTCCGCACGGCGACCGCCCAGCCAGTTGTGTACCGGCAACCGCTGGCGAGTGCCGTCGTCATGCCGGATCCAGCACCGCTCACCTACCAGGGCACGCTCATAGAGGTTCCCGAACATGTCACGCCTCGATCGCGGCGGTCAGCCGCCGGAATCGGCTATCGGCCGAGCACACACGCTGCACGGCGGCGATGTCATCGACGACGTCCACGTCAGTCAGCTTGGTCACCAGGCCCACGGACAGTCCGGCTGACGCCAGCGCGTGCAACGTCAGCGCACCCGTATCAGGTTGCGACATCGGTACGGTGCGCAAGCAATCGGCGCCAAGTATGTTGCGCAGCCCGAGCAACCACCAACCACCATCGCTGGCCGGCCCTAGCACCGCGTCCGTGCGCAGCAGACGGCGGGCGCAGTCGGCGAGCAGTGTCGCGCTGATCTGCGGGGTGTCCATGCCGATCTGCACCACGGGGTAGCCGGCGGCGGCTGCGTCGTGGTGGGCGTTGGCCAACCGGTCACCGAAATCTTGTCCGCGCTGCGGTATCACGGTGAACGTGGCGAGCCGTTCCCGAATTTCTGCGGCCGCCCGCGCCGCGCCCACGTCTCCCGTCATGGCCACCACGCGCGAGGCCACGGGTGCGGCCGCGACCGCATCCAGCGTGTCCAGCAGTGCCGCGGCCGCGACGTCGGCTGCACCGCCAACCCCCAGATCGGGCGCCAATCTCGTCTTGGCCAGCCCGGGTACCGGCGCCTTGGCCATTACCAGGACGGTCACCGGAATCGTCATGAGAGGACTCGCCAAAAATCCAGTGCAGCATGGAAACTGCCGCGCAATGAGCCGCTCACCTTCGATCGGCCGCCGGTGCGCGGGCCGTAGCTAACATCGCTTTCGGCCACCTGCCAACCGACCTGCGCGGCGCGCACCAACAGTTCCAGCGGATACCCGCACCGCCGGTCGCGCACGTCAAGTTCCACAAGCGCGTCGCGGCGCGCCACCCGCATCGGCGCGATATCGTGCACCGCAAGGCGATACTTCCTCCGTAGCCGCCAGCAGATCACTGCGGTGCCCAGCCGGGCGTGCCACGGCCACCGCAGTCCGGGCACCGCGCGGCGCCGCCCGACGGCCAGATCGGCACCGCGATCCACAGCCTCAACCAGGTATGGCAACGACCGCGGGTCCAAGGACCCGTCGGCGTCGAGCACCGCGATGGTGGGTGTCCGCGCCGCCAGCACCCCGGCGTGGACCGCGGCGCCGTAGCCGGGTTGACATTCGGTGACTACCTCGGCGCCGTGCGCCCGCGCCACCGCTGCGGTGCCGTCGGTGCTGTTGTTGTCGACCACCAGCGCGCGGTACCCGTCGGGTAGGGCGGCCAGGATCGCGGGCAGTGACTCCGCCTCGTTTAAACAGGGCAGGATCACTGTGATCGCAGTGCTGGACATAACCCGACCGTAAGGCGCAGCGGGCGCCCTCGCCAGGGTGCAATGATGACGAATTCGTGACATAGGTGCTGGTAGGGGCCAGGTAACGGGCTATCGGCCGACTACGCTGTCTGGTGTGACGAGGGTTTTGATCGCCGACGACGATCCGATCGTGCGGGATGTCGTGCGCCGGTATCTGGAGCGCGACGGCCACGACGTCAGTACTGCACGCGACGGCCACGAGGCATTGACGCTGCTGGATTCGCAGCACATCGACATGGCGGTGCTGGACGTGATGATGCCCGGACCGGACGGGCTGACGCTGTGCCGCAGCATGCGCCGCGGCGACGGGTACGGACTGCCGGTGATCCTGTTGACCGCGCTCGGCGAGGAGGACGACCGGATCGCCGGTCTGGAGGCCGGTGCCGATGACTATCTCACCAAACCGTTCAGTCCGCGTGAACTCGCGCTCCGTGTTCGTTCCGTGCTGCGCCGCACGCCGGCGCGCGCGGTCGTTGAACCGCTGGAGATCACCACCGGCGCGCTGCAGATATCGACCGCCGCGCACGCGGTGACCGTCAACGGTGCCGCGGTGAGCCTGACCAACCGCGAATTCGATCTGATTGTCTTCCTGCTCACCCATCCAGACACCGTCTACTCGCGTGAGCAGCTGCTGAAACTGGTGTGGCAGTGGGACTTCGGCGATCTGTCGACAGTGACGGTGCACATCAAACGCCTGCGCGCCAAACTCGGTGACGCACACCGGATTCAGACGGTGTGGGGTCGCGGCTACATGTGGGGAGGAGATCATGCAGGCGACTGATCTGTGGGAAATCATCGGCTGGGCATTGGCCTGCTCGGTGCCGGTGGTGATCACCGGCGCCGTGCTCATCCGGCTCGCCCGATCCTGGTCACTGGCGGTCAGCATGGTGGCGCTCGTGCTGATTCCCACCCTGGCCACCTTCACCGGGGTCTTGGGAGCCAGCGGTTTCATGATCACCGAGACCTTCGAACGGATTGCGGTGGTATTGGTGATCGTCGCGGTGGTGACCATTCCAGCTGCGGTCATGTTGGCCCGCTACCAAGCCCGCCGCACCGTGTGGGAGCAGGAGATTCGCGCATCCGAACGCGCCGCTGAACAGTCCCGGCGCCGGCTGGTGGCGTTCGTCAGCCACGACCTGCGCACCCCGCTGGCGGGCATCCGCGCGGTATCCGAAGCGATCTCCGACGGTGTTGTGGATACCGCAGAGGTGCGTGCCCACGCCAAACACATTGAACAGGAATCGATTCGGTTGTCCGAGATGGTCGATGACCTTTTCGAGATGTCGAAGATCAATGCCGGCGCAGTGCAACCGGCGCACGACGCCGTCGCACTCGACGAAGTCGTCGATGATGTATTGGCTGCGCACCGGATCGCCGCAGAGCGCGCCGGGGTGCAGTTGGCGGCCCAGCTGCCGGCTGAACCTGTCCGGGTGATCGGCAGCGACCGGGCGCTGGTGCGGGTGCTTTCCAACCTGGTGGCCAACGCCATCGCCCACACCCCCGAAGGCGGACGCGTCGAACTGACGCTGGGCCGCGACGCCGACGGCGCCTGGGCCCGCGTCGACGACACCGGTGTCGGCATTGATGAGGCGGATCTAGCCAGAGTGTTCGACGTCGCCTACCGCGGCTCGAACGGCCGTGTGCCGCGGGCAGATTCATCGCTGCCAAGCGGCTCAGGTCTGGGACTGGCCATCGCCGCGGGCCTTGTACAGGCCCACCGCGGCACCCTCTCGGCGCACAACCTCGACAACGGAGCGCGCTTCGAGGTGCGGCTACCACTTGCCGACGGCGCATGAAGGCCCCCGTATCACGCCGGGGCCTCCTCGGGCTCGCGGCCGCAGCAGGCCTGGGCGTAAGCCAAGCGTCGTTCGCCACGGCTGCTCCCAGCCCACCCGGTCCCATTCGGGCTGTTGCATTCGACGCTTTCACCGTGTTCGACCGCCGCGCGGTCGATGCCGCCGCCGAGGACGTATTTCCCGGCACGGGAACCACATTGATCGACACCTGGCGTACCCGGCAATTCGAATACACCTGGCTACGCACCTTGACAGGCACGTACACCAACTTCTGGACGATCACCCAAGACGCACTCGAATTCGCCGTACAGCAGTCCGGTCTGCAACTCAGCCCCGCCGGTCGCGAACAGCTGATGAACTCATGGCTCCAACTGACACCCTGGCCAGAAGCCCCGGCCGCGCTGCACGCGCTCAAAGAGAGCGGACTACACCTCGCGTTCCTGTCCGACGCCACCACCACCATGCTCGACTCCTGGGTCACGAACGCCGAACTCGAAGGGGTGTTCGACCCACACCTAAGCACCGACCGCGTCCAAGCATTCAAACCCGACCCCCGCGCATACCAGATGGGAGTTGATGCATTCGGGCTTCCGCGCACACAAATCGCCTTCAGCGCACACGGCGGCTGGGACTCAGCCGGCGCCAGCACATTCGGCTACCGCACATTCTGGGTAAATCGAACCAACGCCCCAACCGAACGCCTACCCACAACCCCCGAAGCCACCGGCCCCAACCTCACCCAACTAGCCGCGTTCATAGACGCACAGCAGTAAGCCATACACCCCGGCATCGTCGATGCGTGGGTTGGAATCCAGCTGAACTAGCTCAACTATGACACAGCTTGACTTCGGTATATAACGATCAGTGATGCGGTAACCGAGTTTTTGTGGAAGTTAAAGCGGTGCAGTTGATTTCGGTGACCTCGACGTCACAGATTCAGAAGTCAGTGCTCGAGATGCCGATCCCGTCCGTGGACGTAGTGCCGGGAAAATCCCGTCCGATAGGACGTTTCGATTGAGAGTCCAGCTCGATGGCATCGTGGGCATTCGTCGACGCGGCAGCATCGCAAACAGCAAGCCGCACCTTCCATCGGCGACTGTCACGCTCCGGCTGCCCCGCGAGCGCCTGATGGGAGCTTGCCTTTGGAGCAGTCTCGATTCGGTGCGCGGACCATCGCAGGACTATGTACTAATAAGTACAGTTGGTGCGTAGTCTGGTCTCGCCATCCATCAGCCGTTAAGGAACCAGTATGCAAAACGCAGTACTTATCACAGGCGCCAACTCTGGAATCGGCCGTGAATCAGCCCGCCAACTGGCGGTGCACGGCAACTATTCGGCGATTTACCTGGCCTGCCGCAACCGCGTCAAGGCGCAGCGAGCACGATCGGAGCTGCAAGCTCTGACCGGCTACACACGATTCATCACCGTCGATTTCGACGCTGCGAACCCGGAATCTGCACAGCGCCTGGTCCAGGCCCTCGATAATCCTCTCCATGGTGTCCTGCTCAACGCCGGAGGCACCGGAGGCAACATGCCGTTTCAACGGACCGATACAGGCATGACCAGAATCTTCGCCGATAATATCGGCGGCCACGCCGCGCTCTTGGCAGCGCTGATTGACTCGGGAGCACTCCTCAATACCGGGGTGCTGGCCGGCAGCGAAGCCGCCCGCGGCGTACCCGCGCTACGAATCCCGCGGCCTGCATTCCAGCAGCACTCCGTTGATGAATACGCGGCCGTAATCGACGGGTCCTTCTTCGAAGGGCGCACGCGAAACCCATTGCACGCCTATGCATACGTAAAGTTCCTCGGAGCCGCCTGGATGGCCGCATCAGCACGCCGCCATCCGAATCTGCGCCTCCTAACGATGAGCCCCGGCAATACCAGCGGTACCGGCGCACTCGACCACAGCGGATTGCTCGCACGCACGCTCGGCGCGCGGTTCGTGTTTCCGTACGTCGCACCGTTATTCGGTCTCGCACATCCTTTGCCTGCGGGCGGCGAACGGATGGTCAAAGCCCTGACCAATCCCGAACTCAAAACTGGGCTGTTCTACGCGAGCCACGCCAAGACGCTGACCGGTCCGGTCACCAACCAGGAGTACATCTATCCCGCATTGGGCAATCTGGGCTACCAGGATCACGCACTACAGGCAGTTGAACAATTCCTCGCGTGAGCACCACCGAACCAAATTACCGATGAAACCGGCACGCACCCAGATATGGCTGCGAAGCTCACAGACTGTCTCAATCAATTAACGATGCCCTCGGGCAATGCATGCCTGACGTCGAGAGCCTGCGATGCAGCCATCGCTGTAGCGGCGATTTGCGTTGAACCGGGCCGGTGGGGGGCTTTCCATCGAGCACAACGCGTTTGGCAACGTAGCCAGAACGGAACTCCGATTCATCCCATCTCAGCGAAGTGGTCGCCCTGATCATTGAGGACCACGGCTAGGGCCCAATTAGAACAGCGACTTCCTCGATAGACCAATTTCCGGAGTTGGTCGCATCGACGGGTGGTCAAGCGTTGTCCCGCACAACGGATCGGTCGATGAGTTGAGCCTCGAGGTCAGCGATTCGGTTATCCAGGAATCGATTGTTGTCGCGCGCTGCGTGGAGTCGCTCGTTGAGTCGGTTCTTTTCGTGGGTGAGGTCTTGGATTTGGCGCTTGAGGGTGGTGCGCTCGGTGATCAGCCGTTGCACGCCGTCTTCGGGTAGGTCAGCTTCGAGGTCACGGATTTTGCCGAGGAGGTCACCAATGGTGTTGCGCTGTTTAATGATTTCACGGTTCAGACACGTGAGTTGTTCTTCGGCGTTGAGTGCGCGTTCACGCCATGTCGCCGCCGTTTGCTTGTCTCTCTCGGATTGTGCTCGTGCATGGCGATCGGTCGTCTCGGCGATGGCCTCAGCGACGGCTTGGCGTGCTGCCGCATTTTGGTAGAGGAATGTGCGCGATACGTTTGCGCGTCGCGCCACGGCCGCGGCGGTGATGTCCATTTGTTCGCGTTTCATGTGTCGCAGCGCATCGTGCACACGCTCGACCATGGCGGCGGCCGCGGTGCGGCGGGACTGTAGCGCGGCCGCGGTGCGACTCGATGTGGGGCCTGCCATAGTTAGGCGATCTCCTGCCCGTCAGGATCGTCAGCGCCATCAAGGGTGGTGAGGTCAGCGACCGGAAAGTTCGTACTCCACACCCGGTGGAAGTAGTCCTGCGGGCGGCGCAGATCGAGGCTGAGGGCCTCGTCAAGCAGGCCAAGGCCAGCTAGTGCGCGTTCCAGTCCGGCGATGGCCCGGGCGGTCGGTTCGAAGACGTCGTGCAGATAGTTGGCGGTCGCTTCGTCGGGTGCACGCTCAGCGATCGAGCGCCATTGCTGTTGCTTTCTACGCCAATACAGCAGATCCGCGCCCGACAGAACAAATTTGTCGCAATTGTGGCAGTCCAGGTTCCAGGGGCAGGCCGCACCATTGACCACCGGCTGGAAGGTGCAGAACCCACCTTCGGCCGGTGTGCTGCGTCGGGACAGGTCGACGGCAATCGCCATCGCGTGCTCGCGGGTCAACGGTCGCTCGTCGGACAGCATTTCACCGGGGTTGGCAGTGGCCGGTCCGGTGACCCACACGCACGCCAGGATGTCCTCCAAATCGGAGTGGGCCACAGTGACGTAATGCTCAGCCATGCGGTCACTGACCTGGCCCAGATACCGGCGGATGTGCGCCAGGCTCGCCCCGGCCCGCAGCAGGTTGGTGGCCAGCGTATGGCGAGCCTGGTGCGCAACGGTCCGAGGCAGGGCCAACTCAGCCACCCATTCCTTGAAGCTACGGCTGAAGAATCCGTAGGAGATCGAGCGGGTTTCGGCGCGATTGCGCACGTTGGAGGGAAACAGCGCCATCACCGATCGCTCCGCCGGGGTGGGCAGGCGGCCGTGGCGGCGTTCGAACCTGGCAATCGTTTTGGTGCGGCGTTCTTCGATTCGCACGAAGAGTGGTTCGGGGATGCGGATCCCTTCGTTGTAGTTGCCGACCTTGGTCTGGTCGTGCCAGAGCATCGGCAGCTGCCCATACCGCCCGATGCAGTCCAACCGCAGCGTGAGAACCTCCCCGCAGCGCCGGCCCGTGACCACAATGGCTTCCCACACATCGCGCAGACCCCGATCGTGAGGATCGTAGGTAGCCGCGAACGCCGCGAGATTCGTGTCATCGGCGAGGGCCTGCGCGACGTCGTCGCTGAACGGACTGCGGGATGTCTTCGGGTCAGGGCCACCGGCCGGGAATTCGACGATAAAATCGCGCTTGAGTTCAATCTCGGCGGCGCGGCCGGATTCCAGTGCGCGGTACAGCAATTTGCGGATGGCGTTGAAGACCAGCCGGCGGGTCACGTTGGTGACGATCGAGGGTTTGCCGTCTTGGCGCACCATGCCCAGCGATACCAGGCCATGCTGCTCGCGATGACGCTGATCGGCGACGAAGCCCTGCGCATCCTGCGCTGTCAGCAGCGCCGGGACGTGACCTCCCTGTGCAGCGTTGAGTTCCAGGTAGGCGCCGAGTTCCACGGCCCCGCGGCGCAACGCGTCGAGCGGGCCGCGGCTGCGGGGCGGCCGTTCCGATCGCAGCAGTTCGGCCAAATGGTCCCACAGCAGATCGCGCAGCCAGCGTTGCGGAACAGTGGTCAAATCGAACTTGCTGCGCAACACCGGGAAGCGTCGGCCGAAATGATGGGTCTCGATGAATCCGGCCTCCCGGGTATCGGCCGGACTGTAATACACCATCCGCAACGAGTCGATGATTTCGCGGCCGATCTGCGAAATACGGGCGTCCAGAACCGATTTCCCATCGACGTCGGTCCATCGCTGCCCGTCGTGATCGGCCAACGACACACAACCTAGCCGCCGGCAGACGTTCACCAGCCGCTGAATTTCGAAGACCTCCCACGCCGTGGGATCGCGGTCCTGGCAGTGCGCGTGCAAGCCCCATTGGAATTCGGCCTTGAGCATCGGAGCCAACCCGATCAGGTTGATCACCCCGGACCGGTAGACCGGGTTAGCCTGCGCACACCATTGGCCAAAGAGGATGGGGTCGTCGTAGGACACCGGTACCGGCAAACCTTTGGGCTCCAGACTCAACGCCCAACTGTCGGGCAACCGCGCACCGCCGGGTTTACCGGCCTGTTTGTAGCGGTCGCCGTGTTGCTGGCACAACCCCAACGGACTGGCTGCCGGGTCCGAGCACACCATGCACCGACAAACCCCGTAGCTCGGGTAGGAATGTTGGGCCTGCAGCCAGTGATCGAAATCCGCGTCCCCGTCCGCGGTGAAGCGGCGCCACCAGGACTGATAGTGGCGCTTGCACAACCGCGTGTCGCGGTGAAAAACAGCCCGATCATTGCAGATTCGACACATCTCCAGGCCGGCACCCAAGCGCGCCGTCAACGGCTGCGCGGCGGCAACGAACACACCCAACGTGACACCCGAAGCCTGAGCCTGCAGCCACTCCTGATGGTGGCGTTCACATACCCGCGCACTGTGGCTGCGGCGGGGCCGCTCACAATTGGCGACCGCACACCCCCACCCATAGACCAGATGATCGCGCGGGATGACAATCACGTCGTCCCGATAGAGCGGATCGAACCCCGGCGCCGAGATCAGGGCAGTCAGTAGCTCCAAACGGTCACGCGCGGCCCGGCTTTCGCTCTCGTCGGGTACCAGGGTCAACGGGATCATTTTGTCCGGCCCCACACATGGTCCAGAGCCGCCGAAAAGGTCGGGTCGTCGATGTCGGCGTGGCCGTACACCTGCTCGACCGTCGTCGCCGATGCCCAACCGCCGGCATCACGCGCAATAATGCTGTTGCCGCCCGACGCCTCGAGCACATCGGTGGCGAACTGGTGCCGAAACGCATGCGGCCGAACCTTTCCCACATCAGCCCGCTTGCTGGCACGTGCCAGCATCCCCCGCACCGCAGCCGCCGCTAATGGCTCGCCCCGATTGGCTCCGTGCAACTGCACCAACAACATTCCGTGCTCCACATCCGAGGGGTATTCGGTCGTCAGGTACTCGAAATAGGCGTGCACCATGGCCGGACTGGCACGCCGGATCAATCCACCGTGCACGGTGCCTCCGTCAATTCGCCACGGGTGCTTGGTTTTCGCTCGCGCCCCGTTCGGGTTGGTCTCCCGGTGACAGATATGGACATGCCGCGACCGGCATTGCCCGCAGCCAGCGCCTTCACGCAGATGGAGATCTATCAAGTGCAGACCGCACAATTCGCCGATGCGGAAACCGCCGTCGGCCAACCAGGTCACCACCATCCGATCGCGCGCGCTCGACACAGCATCTACAAGATGACCACGTGCATCCTCCGGTGGCAGCTTCGGATGACGCCGTCGCACCGTCTTCGCCGGTGTCAATGGGTTAGATGACATCTCATTGACCGTGTGGCCTAGGAAGATTCGCCGCCGGTCTGCTGTCGTCGGCAGTCGTGTGTGTTCGAGCTCCTTGGCAAGGTCGGAACGTACGCCTCGCGAGCCCTGGTACAGATACATACCTTTTAGGCAGGCCGCGGCCGTCTCCAATGTGCCCTGGCTATAGGGACGTTTGTCGGTGCGCCACGGACAGCCGAACGGGCCGTGGTACTCCGCGCCGACGGCACCCATGTAACGCTGCAAATCCCGCAGCTGCACCGTTTCCGTTGTCAGAGACTCGAATTCCAGCCACCGCAGATGATCAACCAACAGATACGCGTATGTGCGGTCCGTGCCACCGGCGCACCTGCGCAGGTAGCCATCCGCGACACCATAAACCGCGCCGACGCCATCGAGAATCGTATAGGCGCGGCGTCCATCACCTCGCGTAATCTCCTGCACACGGAGCCCAACCACCAGACGACCCGCCACAATCCACCACCTACCGCAGACGTTACGAACATTGAATGCGAATTTGGTTAAGCAGACGGTACCTTCCCGACCACACATTTCGACGAACGACACGAACGGCAATAAGGTAGGTCGGTTAAGTCGATGAAAAGGTAGTCACAGCCACTGTTTTCGAATCCGAGGCCCTGGTCTTTGCGGTCCTGGCCGGTGAGGCGTTCCAGGCGCTCTTGGGTTTGCTTGATGGCCAGCTCAATGCGTTTGATGGTGCGGTCGGAATCGGCGGCGAGCAGTTGGCTGCGCAGCTCGGCGAGTTGTTCTTCGATGTAGTCGGACACGACGGTCGGGTCGACGCGGATGGCGGTGAATGCCGATTGCGGGATGATCACCAGATCCCATTCGCTGGCTGCGGATTGGGCGATGAAGCGGCGGCGTCCTTCGGCGGTGGTGGCTGATGATCCCAGCAAGACTCGGGCGGCGGGGTACCACTGGTTGGCCTCGCGGCCTACCTGCTCGACGATGTGGTTGGGCACCACGATCCACGGTTGGCGCACCAGCCCGAGTCGACGCAGTTCCATGGCCGCCATGAGCATGGTGCCGGTCTTGCCGGCGCCCACCACATGGTCGAGCAGTGTGGAGGGTTCGGCGATGATGCGGGCAACCGCGTCGCGTTGGTAGGGGTGCGGGGTGAAGTGATCGGACAGGCCGGGCAGCCGCAGTTTGGATCCGTCATAGCGCGGGGCGCGCAGCGAGTTGAAGCGCTGGTTGTATTCGGCCACAAGAACTTCGGTGCGTTGTGGGTCGCTGAAAATCCAGCGGCGGAACTCCTCGGTGATCTTCTCGCACTTGCCTTGTGCAGCGAAGGTGCCTTCGGTGTCGAGAGCTCCTTCATCGGTGTAGAGAACGACGCTGCGGCTGTTGCAGATGGCGTCGAGCAGGCTGACCGCGTCACAGCGATCACGGTCCAGGCCCCAGGTTTCGGTCATGAGCCGGCCGCGGCGCTTGTACTTGGCGATGTCGATGGTCCAGCGTCCGCCGAGGTGCTCGGCGATGACGTCGGTGACGCCGAAGGTTTCCTCGGCGAACTGGGCCAGATAGCGGGCGTCCACCCAGGGTGCGCCTGGGCGCACCGTGATTTCCTCGGCGGTGCGGTCGGGCGGGATCAGCTCGCGCAGCTTCTCGGCGTAGGTGACGTAGACGGGGTTGGTTTCGGCTGCCAGCGCGGCGTCGGTGTGTTTGCGGCGGACGTTGCCCGAGAGGGCGGTTGAGGCGGGGATCAGCTCGTCGGGATTGTCGAGGCTGGGATAGACCAGGCCGTCGATGAGGGCGCGAGCGTCGGCGACAGGGACTTCGAGCAAGCCAGCGATGTAATCGAGGTCGATGCGTAGGTTGCGATCGAGACTCATCGCCACGGCATCCTCGGGTGTGTCGGCGTGGAGACGTTCCGGCGCTGCGGTGAGTTGGTCGGTGGAGAAGATGGGTGCTTTGGTGGCTTTCCCGGTGTCTTCGTCGAACTCTTCGAGCGAGGAAAGCACTGCCCAGCCGGGGTCGTGGCGAATCCCTCCGTCGAGGTGGCTACGTTTGCGGTAGGGAGCGGGAGCTTCCCAGGCCGCTTCGTCCCATTGGGCGAGCAGTTCGTCGGGCACCGGGCCGCGGTACGGTAGGCCGGGTTGTCCTTCCTTTTCTCTCCACCGCTTTTCGAGCGCGGCGACCTTGTCGTCGTGACGTTCTTGAGTGATCTCTTTGGGGTAGACCCAGGTGAAACGGTTGATCGGGCCATGTTTGCTGACGTAGCGGTCGTAGAGGGTGTTCAGGTGTGCGCGCAGTTGGTCGCGTTCGGTATGGGGTCGGCCCTGGCTCTGTGCCAGCATCAGGCTGGTGGCCACGTCACGAAGGGTGATGAGCTCGCGGGTTTCGGCCATCCGCGATTTCGGGGTGTTGTTCGGTGCCCAGCCGTGGCGGGTGCGGTACTCGATGCCTTTGGTTTCGGGGTTGTAGCGCAGCGTGTACGGCGGGGTGTCGTCGCCGCGGTCGGCAGCGGTGATCAGTCCGGGGTCGAAGGTATCGGGTGAGACGACGGTGAGGTCGTCGGCCCGGGCGGTGAGCCCGTATCCGCGGTCCACGGCCCGGTCCACGATGTCGGTGAGTGTGGCGGCGAGTTGTTCAGCCAAAGCCGCGCCGGTGGACCCGTCAACGGCCAGGGTGGGTGAGCCGTTGAGTCCTCGTCCCAGCCCCATGGTGCCCAGGACGCGGTCCGGGTGGGTGGCGAAGTAGGAGTTGACGAACGTGTCGGTGGGCTGGTCATCGTCGTCGAGCATCGCCGCAGTGGTGGTGACCCATTCGGGCAGCTGCTCGGGGGCGGGTTGTGCGGGATCGCGGCGACGCAGGATGAGCAGGTCGGTGACAACGTCGGTGCCGGCGACGCGGCTGAATGCTTTCGAGGGCAGCCGGACTGCGCCGATGAGATCACCGAGGTTGGCGATCGCGCGACGGGCGGTGTCTTTGGTGGCATCGAGGGTGTAGCGGGAGGTCAGCACCGCCACGTAGCCGCCGGGGGCGGTCAAGGCCAGGGACTTGACGATGAAGTGATTGTGAATGGTCAGGCGTAGCGGGTTGTGGCTGGGGTCGGTGATGGCGTATTTGCCGAAGGGCACGTTGCCGATGGTCAGGGCGAAGGAGTTCTCCGGGACGCGGGTGGCTTCGAAACCCTGGTGGCGGATTTGGGCCGACGGATACAGGTGCGAGGCGATCGCGGCGGTGATCGCGTCGTTCTCGACACCCACCATGACCGCATTCTCGGGCGCGTGGTTGATGAATGTCCCACTGCCGCAGCCAGGTTCGAGAACACGGCCGCCACTGAACCCGGCCCGGGTCATGGCCTGCCAGATGGCCGCGGCCACGGCGGGGTCTGTGTAGTGGGCGTTGAGGATAGACGCCTCGGCCTGGCGGTACTGGGTGTCGGTGAGCAGTTCACGCAGGCGTTGCCGTTCGTCGGCGAAGGTGTCGTTGCGGGGGTCAAAGACGGCGGGTACTGCGCCCCACCCTGACCAGGCCGCCAGCACCGCTTGTTCTTCGGCGGTGGCGGGCCGCTGCGCAGTACGTAGCACCTCGAGGAGTTCGATGGCGAGCAATGATCAGAACCTGTGGATGAGCCTCGGCGGGGCGCGTGAGAAATGGGCGCACCTTCCCGAGGATGATCTGAAAGTCCAGTAGCTCTGATCAAGACCGGCGTTGGCGCGCTGGTTGGGAAGGTACGCCCATGCTCACGGTAGTTCACGACCAGGATTCCTCCAACGAGGACGCGTGCGGGTCGCGGTCGTTGCTCGATGAGATCGTCCGCGACGGTGCCCGCCAGATGCTGGCGGCGGCGTTGGCCGCCGAGGTCGCCGCCTACATCGACGCCCATGCTGGGGAGGTCGATGAGAACGGGCATCGGCTGGTGGTCCGCAACGGCTATCACCGCGAGCGTGAGGTGTTGACCGCGGCGGGTGCGGTGACGGTGATCGCGCCGCGGGTCAACGACAAGCGTATCGACGCCGATACCGCTGAGCGGCGGCGGTTTTCCTCGGCGATCCTGCCGGCGTGGGCGCGTAAGTCCCCGCAGATGACCGAGGTGCTGCCGCTGCTGTATCTGCACGGCTTGTCGACCAGTGACTTCGGTCCCGCGTTGGAACAGTTCCTCGGCTCGGGTGCCGGGCTGTCGGCCACCACGATCACTCGGCTCACCGCGCAGTGGCAGGACGAGGCCAAGGCCTTCGGCGAGCGCGATCTGTCGGGCACCGACTACGTGTACCTGTGGGTCGACGGCATTCATCTCAAGGTCAGGTTGGAGCAGGAGAAGCTCTGCTTGCTGGTGATGATCGGCGTGCGTTCCGATGGCCGAAAGGAGCTCGTTGGGCTGGCCGATGGGTATCGGGAGTCGACCGAGTCGTGGGCCGATCTGCTGCGGTCGTGTCGACGCCGCGGGATGACCGCCCCGGTGCTGGCTGTCGGTGATGGTGCACTGGGCTTCTGGAAGGCGATGCGCGAGGTGTTCCCGGCTACCCGCGAGCAGCGATGCTGGTTCCACAAGCAGGCCAATGTCCTTTCCTGCCTGCCCAAGTCAGCCCACCCCGGTGCGTTGGCGGCGATGCGGGAGATCTACAACGCCGAGGACATCGACCACGCACAGGTCGCGATCAAGGCCTTCGAAGTGGACTACGGGGCCAAGTACCCCAAGGCGGTCGCCAAGATCGTCGATGACGCCGACGTGCTGCTCGAGTTCTACCGCTACCCGGCCGAACACTGGATCCACTTGAGAACGACCAACCCGATCGAGTCGACGTTCGCCACCGTCAGGTTGAGAACCAAGGTCACCAAGGGCCCCGGATCACGCGCGGCCGGAATTGCCATGGCCTACAAGCTGATCGACGCCGCACAAGCCCGCTGGAGGGCCGTCAACGCACCACACCTGGTCGCCCTGGTCCGCGCCGGCGCGGTCTTCCACAAGGGCAAGCTACTCGAACGGCCCGTCGACATCACACCACCCGAACCGGCCGAATCAGCCGAAACGGAGGTCGCCTGAAACACCCCAATCCACAGGTCTTGACAATTCCTCTCGATGGCCGCGATGTTGGCGTGCGCGCGGGCTTTGGTCCCGCTGGGGACTCGGGTATCGGTGCTGGGTGGGAAGTCGGTGGCCGTGCGGTAGCTATCGGGCACGGGTGCAGGGGCTGCTGGGGCCTCGGCCGCGGCCTCGGCGGTGACCGAACCCTCGGTGCTGGCGGTCTCCGCACCGGCCGAGGGGGCGGCGATGGCCGCTAATGTCGGGGTTGCGGCTGGTTTGGTGACCGGTGGAAGTGCCTGGCCGCCAGGGTCGATGTCGCGCGGATCGGTGGGTTGGTCGACGACTTCGTCGAACAGTGACGGTTGTGCGGCTACCTTTCGGGCAGACCGTCGTGGCGCAGATCGGCGAGGATCAGCGGGGCCAGTGTCGCGGCCAGCGGGTCGTCGGGATGGCTGGGCAGCGGCAGGTGTTCCTCGGCGCGGGCCGCCAGCAGGTAGCCCGCCTTGATCCGAAAGACCGCCGAGAAGTCCGGGGCCGGCCACACTTCCGCGACCAGGCCCTCGATCTGCTCGGTCGGCTCGAGGCGCAAGGCGCTGTGAGTCCATCGCTGCTGCCACGGCACCTGGAGGCGATCCGGCAGTGTCGTCTGCGACGTCGGTGGCTCGCTCGACTCGTCGTCCTGTGGGATCTTCTCGTAGAGCTCCTGGCTGAGCACGATCTCCATCGCCTGTGCTCGCGTCGTGTTGAGCAGGCCCACCTTGGTCAGGTAGTCCGGGTGCTGGCCGTGCTCGGTGTGCCACTGCCGCACTGCCTGCTCGCCCATCTGCGCTGCCAACTCCGCCACCTGACGGCTGATCCGGTTGGCTTCGGCCTCCAGGAACCGGTCCCGCTGCTGCGGGGTCCACTGGGACGGCAACGTCAGGTGCTGGTCGTAGATGTTGTCCACGATCTCGCGTATCTCCGGGCTGGTCACCGCTGCCTTCCCCGTCGAGGATGCTGAACAGATCCGGCTGGTTCGGATCTGATGCGCGTTTGCCTGCCATATTGTCCTCTCCTGGGCGATGGTGTCGGGATCCGGGTAACCGCGGGCGGTCAGAAAGTGCCGCCAGTTGCGTTCAGCGATGGCCTTGCGGCGGGCTAGTGCCGCGGCCGCTCGGGACTGCTCAGGTGTCATCTCACCGACCGGAGCACCCGAGGGCGTTTGGCTGGGTTGGTTGCATTGACCATGACTTTGGTGACGCTTCGGCGTTGTCGGGCGTCCATGCACCGCAGGCGGGCAAGCGCGGTGCGCATCGGTTCGGTGGTTCGACGCTGGCTGCATGCACGTTGGGCCTCGTCCCAGGCGGCGTCGTCGCGGTCCGCGCCGTGCAGGGTTGCGCTGGTGGCGTGCACCCAGTGTGAGCCTTGTCCGCTGCCGCCGGCGGAGGCGGCAAGGATGAGGCTGGCCAGTGGTTCCAGAGCGATGCTGCACCAGAGCCTGCTGCCGGGGTCGGAGATGGTTGTGCGGGTGAGCAGTTGGTCTGCCATGCGAAAGGCGTCCGCGGGCGCGACGATGCGCGCGAGTGGGTCGCGACGTAGGGCAAGTGTCAGGCGCCGGCAGATGGTGGGGGTGTCGGTGTTCATGGGTGATGGTTCCTTCCTTGGTGGTGTGGGCGGCGCTCCTGGCGCATGGGCTCGGTCGCTAGTCGCTACACGGTCGGAAACTGACTGGGTAGGTGGATGGCCGCAGGTTGGTGCTATTCGTCGTCGTCGCCCGGTGGGCGGTAGTAGCGCAGTGCGACTCCCAGCGCGAGAAAAAGGAACGCCATGAGCCCGTAAAGCGCCCATTCGTGGGACTTCACAACAGCGTTGATCAGGTCGTCGTTGATCAGTTCGTCCATTGCTGAATCTCCTTGTCAGTCAGTTCGGATGCACTGGGCAGTCGGTGTGATTGCCGTCGGATATGCACACGCAGGCGGTCACGTCGAACGCCGCCAGCGCGGCTACGGGAAATGCTGGGCGCCAGCTGGTGTGCCGGTATTCGCATGTCCGCGGGTCGCACTCTTTGCAGCCGCAGCAGTGAAAGGTGCCGTCCTCTTCGTTCGGTGCGTAGTAGACGAAGTCGTATCCGTCGCCGCCGGGCGCGGTGCGGCAGGCGAGGACTTGGACGCCGTTGGCGTCGACGATTCCGAGGTCGGGCCTGATGCCTGCCTGGTTCATCTTTTCGACGTAGCTCTCCAGGTCGGTCTCGGTGTCGAACGTGATCATTTGAGGTGTCACTTTGGTCTGCATGGCTTCTCCTGTGTTTCGCCCACGATTGGTTTGTGTTCGGTTGTGGGGCGGCGAATTACCTGTAGATCAGTGAGATCGGGAACGCGCCGGGCGTGCTCTCTTTGATGTCGTCGCCGGTGTCGGTGTCAATCCAGAAGCGCCACTCAGGCTTCGGCGCGATCAGGACCGCCCATCGGTGATGGACATCGTCGGCGGTGAGCTGGGCATCCTCGGGATCCCGGCCGTACAGCTGGATGTCGAATTCGTTTGCCTGTCGGGCGAATTCTTCGTCCCTGTGGTGGCCGTAGGTGTAGAGCATGTCGCCGTCTTCGTGCTCGATGAACATGTAGTGGTGCTCGGCGTCGTACTCGGTGTCGAAGTCTTCGGCGGTCAGTGGGGGATGAACTGTGGTCATGGTTTTCACTCCTGTGGTCGTGTGCTCCGATAACGGGGGCGCGGGATGTGGTGTTAGAGCGTTGGTGATGGCAGATCGGGCATGTCTTCGTCGGTGCGCCAGGTCCATACCGGCAGGCCGGCGATCGAGTCATCACCGTCGGCTTCTGCGGCGGCGGGGCGGTCGATGAAGGCGGCGACGGCTGGAGTGGTGTCGGTGAAGATTAGGGAGGCCATGGGCGTTGCGCTGCCGTTGTACGACAGGACTTTGCGGAATGAGCGCTCCTGCTCGATGGCGGTATTGAGCAAGGTGCGGTCGGCGTCGCCGGTGAACGGGATCCAGTTGTGATCGGTGGTCATCAGTGACAGTTGTTCGACGTTGGCGTATCCGGCACGCGACACCGAGAACGTGCAGATCGCTAGCAGGCGCACGTCGCCGGCTTCGGCCATCTGCCAGTGTTCGAGCTCGGTGGCGAATCGTTTGGTGAGCTTGCGGTGTAGGTCTTCATCGATGAACCAGGGGTGCCCGGGCTGGTGCCGGACTTGCATCTTGTATCCGTGGTTGGCTGGCTCGATCGCCTTGACCTCGCCGATCCCGATGAGCAGGCGGGCGGTCTTTCCGGGTTGACGTCGTGCTGGCGCCCATGCCTTGATCCGGCGCTGCTCGATCTCTGTCTTGCGGGCTGCCGAGAACGGTTCGGGCACAAACAGAGACGGGGCGAGAGGGTTCTTTCGGACAAGCTTGCCGTCGACCGCTGCACGCAGACGTTGGTGAACGACTGCCCAGGAGCGGTGCCCGGTGAATGCGGCGTGCCACGTTGTCAGTTCTGCCTCGTCCCACAGGTAGTGCAGGACAGCTCGTAGCGACAGCTTGTTGCCGTCGCTTTGAACGGTGTCTGATGGCGAACCGGATGGTTCGGGGGCAGAGCGGTTGCCGGACTTCGACAGTGAGAATCCCAGCCGCAGGGCTGTGGTGCCGTCGGCGGGGTTGTCCACGATTGATTGGTCGGCAACAGCTCCATAGCCGGAGAGCTCGTGGGGCGGCAGCCACGAGCGGCACCGATGGTCGTGGGCAGCGGCCGTTCCGGGCATCCGCTTGACGATGAGGTTGTGGCCGGCTGCGGCGATGTACATCTCCACGCCTGGGGACTGGCACAGGCATAGCGGTCGGTGCCGGGCGGCTTTCGCTCGGCTAAGTGCCTGTTGGGCCTCTGGGGTGTGGACGTCGTCAACCACGTCGCCGTCAACGAAGAACGGGGTGGGTATCGTCGTTGCCATCGGTTCTGTGCTCCGTTTCAGATGGACCGCTTGGTAATCGCGGGGTGACGCGGCCAGCTAGTCGATGGGGCCGGGTTGGGGTGCGGCGTGATCGCGAAAGTAGGCAGCGACGTCGATGCGCGCGGTGTTGACCTCGAGGCCTGCCAGCGACAGCAGCAGCCCGCGGCGCAGCGCGGCCGGAAGACGGTCCCAGCAGGTGTCGCACGGGTGGTCGGCATCGGTGACTGTGCGTCCGCAGCCTCCAGGGCACCGTGTCTGGACGGTCTGTTCCAGTGGCGGCGGGAAGGCGGCGTTGTGAGAGCCCGGCACGGCGACGTAGGAGGTGGTCCAGCGGATCGGATGTCCGCATATCCGGCACGGCGACCGGTACGGGAGCAAGGCAGTGACTGGCATCGGTCAGACCTCCTGAGAGTGACGAATATCGTTGTGGGATAACAGTTCTGCTGTTCCGCTAGGCTGTGGGCAGTGCAACTGCAGGCACATTTGATCGAGCCGCCGGGCTGCGGTTTCACAGTGGCGTTCATCGAGCTCGACGCCGATCGCCCGGCGTCCCAGGTTGCGGGCGGCTACCAGGGTCGTTCCTGACCCTGAGAAGGGGTCAGCGACCACTCCTGGCGGCGCGAACAGGAGGAGCTGCTCGAGCAGGTCGAGGGGTTTGGCATGGGGATGGCCGTAGCGGTAGGCCGGTGAGGACGGGCCGGCTACCCATGACCGGCTGGTCAGCACACTGGTGCGCCCGCCGACGGCCGAGGGCCAGGGGCCGGTGAGGTAGATGGCTTCGACGTCGCGGCGGAATCCACCTCGGGCGCCGCGTATTCCAGCGTCAGCCGCTTTGGCGTAGATGAGGCACTGGACTGCGTTGCGGGGCTGAGCTACCAGCAGGTCACCGAACACGATGCCAGGCCGGGGCCCCCACGCTGTCAACGCTGTGTCGCGTGTGCCGGTGTCGCGGTCACCGGCGATACCTCCGTGGCATCGCCGAGGCTGCCCGTGACCGTCGGCGTTGGTCAGTCCACTTCCCGAGCGCCAGCGCCGCCCATAGGGCGGATCGGTGACCAGTACGTCGGCGGTGAGCCACTCAGTGAATTCCTGTGCGTCACCGTGATACAGGGTGACGTAGTCGTCGCGGTAGTACGGGGTCGTCATTGTGATGGTCCCGGGGATTGCGGGGTGATGTTGGTTGCCGACGGGCGTGCGGCGGCGTTGGCGAGGTCACGTCCCGTGGAGTGGTGTAAGAGCGGTCGCGTGTCCGCGTGTGGCTCTGTGGTAGCCACTATGCCGTGAGAGCGGCTGTGGGGGCAATGGTTTCGGCACTTTGGTCACTGACGTCGAGCAGAGCGAGGCTGGTCTCGGAGAGGTAGCGCTTGTCGGCGACCTGCCATTCGTCGTGGGCCTCAACGAGTACCGAGCCGGCCAGCCGTAACAGCGCGGCGGGGTTGGGGAACACGCCGACGACGTCGGTGCGGCGTTTGATTTCCTTGTTCAATCGCTCCAGTGGGTTGGTTGACCAGATCTTTTTCCAGTGGGCCACCGGGAAGTCGGCGAAGGCGGTGATGTCGGCGGCGGCCTCGCGCAACATGGTTTCGACCTTGGGGAACTGGCGGCCGAGCATGCCGGCGATGGTGTCGAGTTGTTCGCGCACGTGCTCGGCGTCTGGCTGGGCGAAGACGGTGCGGATCGCGGCGGCGACCATCTCTGCGGAGCCCTTGGGCACTTGGGCGAGCACGTTGCGCAGGAAGTGCACTCGACACCGCTGCCAGGCGGCCCCGATCAGCACGGCGTCAATGGCACTGCGCAGTCCGGCATGGGCATCGGAGATGACCAGTTGGACTCCGGCCAGACGCGGGATTTCAACGACCGCAAAAACGCGGTCCAGAACGCCCCGTCCTCGGAGTCTCCGACCTCAAAGCCCAGTACCTCGCGGCGCCCGTCAGCGGCCACCCCGGTGGCGATGACCACCGCCTGCGACACCACCGATGATTCACCCGGGCCTTGCAGTAGGTGGCGTCGAGGAAGACATACGGAAAGCGCTGATCACCCAACGGCCGGTCCCGGAAGGCCGCGACCTCGGTGTCGAGGTCTTTGCAGATCCGGCTGACCTCGCTTTTGGAGATCCCGGTATCGGTACCCAGTGCCTTGACCAGATCGTCGACCTTGCGGGTGGAGGTGCCGTGCAGGTAGGCCTCCATCACCACCGCGAACAAGCACTGATCGACCCGGCGACGCCGCTCCAACAACGCCGGGAAAAATGACCCGGTGCGCAGCTTGGGAATCCGCAGTTCCAGGTCCCCTGCGACCGTGGACAGCGTGCGCGGACGCGAGCCGTTGCGCTGATTGGAGCGGGTCTCGGTGCGCTCATGGGGAGAAGCCCCGATGAACGCGGTCAACTCCGCGTCGATCAAGGCTTGGTAGATCGTTTCGGCGGCTTGAGTGATCCGCTCACCGGCATCGGCGGTGCGCAGTGCGTCGAGCACCTCCAGCAAGGCAGACTGGTCCAGGGCCATCGCGATGTTCCTCTCGGTAGTGATTCTTGGTCGTTTCACCACAGAGACTCACGCGATGGCCCTCTTACGTCAGGGACCGACACGCCGCCATCACTTACACCACTCCCCGGGACGCTCCCCGTTGGCGACGGGCTGGGCGTGTTGCCAATAGATTTCAGTAGTGCCGTCTTTGGTGAGCCTCTGGACGTGACCGCGGCTGTGAAGTGTGCGCAGGGTGCGATAAACCTGCTCGGCGACCAACTGGGTGGTGCGGTTCTTGTTGACGTGACGGCGAATAGCGCTGGTGCTCAGCGGCTCGCCGGCGTTGGACAAGACGGCGAGTATCTCCTTGTGCCGTTCGTTGAGCGGATGGCGGGGATTGATGGTCACCATTGCGGCCGCCGAACCGGTTGCGACTGCGCCACCGGGATCAGACCATGGTGGCCGCTGAGGTGGCCAGTGCTTCGTCCGTAGCGTGTTCGGTACCCGTTGAGCGGTTTGGGGAGCGTCGTGGCAACGGCATCCGTGTCGATGCTTCTTTGCGCAGCGTGTTCGCTGCCGGGCCGTTGGCGGGCTGGTGCGCTGCTGGCATTGTTGGGAACGGGACCGCCTGGGGCACAGGGCATACCGCGGCGTGAGACGACTCCGGGCGGTATCTGCATCCTCCACCACGGCAGGGGCTTGTTACGGCCACAGCACGGGCACGGATTGCCGATGTGGGCCGTTGAGTCGACGCGGCAGTACCCGCAGGGCCACATTGTGGTCCCGGAATTCGCTTCGCCCGATGTGCCGGCGTGTGGTCTTGGGGTCATGAGGCCACTCGCAGTGATGTCGCGCCGGGGTGCAGGCAGTGACCATCCCGGCACAGCGGAGTGCACAGGCGGATCTGCCAACCCGTGAGCGCTGATGCCAGCCGCACGTTGGACCCGCGTGTGCCGATGGCCCTAGCGAACTGCGTTGGGCCAAAGCTGCGGTCCTCGGCGTCGAACACCATTCGCGCAACGCGTCCGGGTGAATCGATGATGTCCACACTCAAGGGGTGCGCTCCGCGCGCGACGATCGCGTGGGTGAGGTAGGTCTCGATATGCGCTGAGTATGCGACGATCCCGATGTTGTCCATACCGAGTTGATCGGCGATCGTGCGGATGCGGCGGCCTCCTGCCCCGATGCACACACCCGTGGCGCTGACGCCGGGCTGCTCGGTGGTCACTGCAACCTTGGATCGGGTGCCGTCGATGGCCACGCGCACGATTTGGACGATGTCGAACGCGATTTCAGGCACGTGCCGTGAGAGCACGTCGATCACGTCGGCTTCGCTGGTATCGGTGCACCGGTCGAATGTGTGCGGGGACATTGGATGGAGGGCTCCTTGTCGTTGGTGACCTTCGCGACCGCTCGTGGCCGGGATGTGGTGGCTGTGGTGTGTGCGCTGGCGGGAGCTGGTCATGATGCCGCCTCCCCCAGCGCGTCTTGCAGGGTCGGCGGGCCGGCGTGATCGCCGCTCGGGGATACCGGTGTATCGGTCGGGTTGGCGTCGTCGTGGAAGTCCAGGGCGGCGTCGCGCAGGCGGGTGCGTAGCGCGAGGTCGAGATAGTCGGCTTTGATGTCGATGCCGATGTAGCGGCGCCCGGCGCGTTGAGCGGCGAGCCCCGTGGTTCCTACCCCGTTGCAGGGATCGAGCACGGTGCCGCCGGGTTTGCAGCCGGCCATTACGCATTTTTGAGCCAGTGCCGGTGGCATGACGGCGAAGTGCGCGTGGGGAAAGGCTGTCGTGCTGATTGACCACACGTCGCCGGGGTTGCGGCCTAAGGGGGTTGAGGCGAATGCGCTGAAACGCCCTGGAAATCCCGGAGGCTCCTGACCTTGGAAACGAGGATGCAGGTATGCCGAAGGAACAGTCGCCCGGGAAGCCGACGACACGTCGATACAGTGCCGAGGAGAAGGCCGCCGCGGTGCGGATGGTCCGCACCTTGCGCGCGGAGCTGGGCACCGAGCAGGGCACAGTGCAGCGGGTCGCTCGCCAGCTCGGCTACGGAGTGGAATCGGTGCGCACCTGGGTCCGTCAGGTCGACATCGACGAAGGCCTGGCTCCTGGGGTGACGACCTCGGAGTCGAAGAAGGTGAAGGAACTCGAACAGGAGATCCGAGAACTCAAGCGTGCCAACGAGATTCTGAAGCGAGCGGCAAGTTTCTTCGGGGCGGAGCTCGACCGCCAACACAAGAAATAGTCGATTTCATCGACGACAATCGCGGGGAGTTCGGGGTCGAGCCCATCTGCACGGTCCTGCGCAGCGCAGGCTTGCAGGTGGCCCTGAGCACCTACTACGACGCCAAAGCCCGGGTCCCATCGGCGCGGGCCCTGCGCGACGCCGTCCTCGGGCCGGCGTTGTGCCAGCTCTGGAAAGACAACTACTGCGTCTATGGGGCCCGCAAACTCTGGAAAACGGCTCGTCGCGATGGTCATGACGTCGGTCGCGATCAGGTGGCCCGGCTGATGCGGGCCGCAGGCATTGAGGGGGTCCGGCGCGGCAAACGGGTGCGGACCACCAAAGCTGACCCAGCCGCGGCGCGGCACCCGGACTTGGTGCACCGCAACTTCGCCGCGGCTGCCCCGAACCAGCTCTGGGTGACCGACCTGACATTCGTGCCGACCTGGGCCGGGGTGGCCTACGTGTGCTTCATCATTGACGCACACTCGCGGATGATCGTGGGGTGGCGGGTGGCTTCGCACATGCGGACCTCGATGGTTCTCGACGCGTTGGAGATGGCGCGTTGGTCACGCGGAACTACATTGCAGGACTTGATATGTCACTCAGATGCCGGGTCGCAATTCACGTCCATTCGCTACGGCGAGCGGCTCGCTGAGATCGGCGCAGTCCCGTCAATTGGGACCGTTGGAGATAGTTTCGATAACGCTCTCGCGGAGACAGTCAACGGTTACTACAAGGCCGAGCTGATCTACGGGCCGGCTCGAAGCAGACCGTGGAAGACCGTCGAGGACGTAGAACTCGCCACCCTCAGTTGGGTCCACTGGCACAACACCAGCCGCCTGCACAGCTACCTCGGCGACATCCCACCCACGGAGTTCGAAGCCGCGTTCTACGATGCATACCGGACCGACCAACCCTTGATCGGAATCCAATAGCCCGAGCCTCCGGGAAACCCAGGGCGCTTCAGCGCCGATTCCCACGGTGGCCTTGCCACCGCGGCCGTGTCGCATCGGCTCTCCGAGGTCTTTGCGTTGTGCCCACGTCTTGGCGTCGTTGCGCAGGGTCGCCGGTTCCCGGATGGCGTCGAGGTCGAACCAGTACCGGGGTGACTTTGTGAGCAGGAAGAGGTACTCGTGACGTGAGGAGGGTCGATCGGTGACACTTTCGGGTTTTGCGTTGGGTTTGTCCCACACGATGTCGCGGCGCAGGATCCAGCCGTCGTCTTGCAGCGCGAATGCGACTCTCCACGGAATTCCGAGGAGCTGCTTTCGGCCGAGTGTGGTGGTGGTGTTGATTCGGCCCGGCATGGCATGGGGGCGGGAACGCCCGGAGGTCGGTCCAGCTGAGGCGTCGGCGCGGGTGCTGTAGGTATCGCCGAGGTTGAGCCACAAGGTGCCGTCGTCGGTGAGGACACGTCGCAGTTCAGTGAACAGGTCTCGCAGGTTGTTCACGTATTCGGCGGGAGTGCGCTCGAGGCCGTATTGTCCGTCGGTGCCGTAGTCGCGAAGGTTGTAGGGCGGGCTGCTAACGATGCAATCTGCTGAGCCGCTGGGTAATTGGCGTGCGACGTCGAGGGCTTTGCCGTGATAGAGCGTGACCTGTTTGTCGCAGAAATACGGTGTCAGCGACTGGCTGCTCGCGGGGTCGTCACCGTGTAGATGAGTCATCTGGCTACCACGCGGTCCGGTGCATGTGTCGACGGCGACGTGCGGTGAGCAGCAGCGCAAGATTGTCTGCGGCCTGTGGCGGTGGTGTGGGCTCGGCCGGTCGGGTTTGGACTGTTCGAGTGTTGTTGCAGTTCGTGGCGATCATGTGCGGTTTACCTTTCACCCGATGCACGTCACGCTGACGTGGCGATGTTGTTGAGCGCATGGGGGTTTGACGTCTGCTCGACGCCCTCGGGGGTGTTGATGGTGCGCAGGATGGCGTTGCCGACGACGGAAGACGCTTCTTGCAGGAGCATGTGGCCCGCGTCGGGCAGGTGGATGTGGGTGGCACCGCTGATGGAGGCGGCCATTTCCTCGGAGTGCGCCGGCGGCGTGAGGATGTCCGCTCCCCCGCTTATCACCGTGGTGGCGGCGGCGATGGTTGGCAGCAGGTCACGTTGGTCGAAGGTTTTGAGGGAGTGCAGAAATCCCAGAGCGGTGGATATGGGCGTCGATCGGAAGGCTTGGCTCAGCGACGCCGAAATCGTCTTGTCGTGGGTGACGAGCTCGCACAGGGGGCGTGCGAGGCTGTGCATGAGCCGTTCGCTGACGATGCGCGGCATATGTTGGGCCAGGCCTATGGCGGTATCGATACCCGGCACGGCCAGGAGGCGTGCCAGCCCGTGCTCGGTGAGGTTGCCCGCCGCGGTGGCGACGAGGACCAGCCCGTCGGGCCGCACGGGTTGCTGGTCGACGGGACGCGCGAGATAACTAAACGCCGCGATGCCCCCCATGCTGTGACCTGCAAGGGTGAGGGGCCCACTGACCTGCAGAGCAGTAAGAACTTCGGCCAGATCCTGAGCGAGACGTTCGGGTGTATAGGTGTGCAGTGGTGCGCCACTGGATAGCCCGTGTCCTCGGTGGTCGTATTGGATGACTCTGATGCCGTCGCGACGTAAGCGCTGCGCTGGGCGGTACCAGGATTGTCGGGTGAGACAGAGGCCGTGCAGGAGAACAACGGTGTGGGTGACCGCCGATTTTGGGTATAGGTCCGAAACACTTAGGGCCACACCGTCGCTGGTCAGTACGGTGTTGCGTTGGCGTCGCTGACTGGCGCTGGCTGGTACTGCGTCGTAGAGCGTCGACGTCGGGAGAGGAGTCATGGGTGTGCCTCGCTTCCGTTTTCCCCGCAGCCGCCAGCGCCAAATTGCCTCCAGGGCACGAACCGGTAGGTTCCGTTGAGGTTTGGGCACCAAAAGCCCCAGTCCCGTATGTGACGGCCAGTGACGATTACTGACAGGCAGGGGGTTTCTCGGCCCTCGGCGTCTCGGAGCAGGCGCACGCTGTGGCGATGCTGTGCGCGACGTACGGCGATGCTGCCGCGGCGTCGGGTGGTGACGCCACCCGGTTCGACTTCGTGGTAGGAGCCGCGCAGAAGTAGCGATGCGAACCACCACGGGTGGTCGTGGCAGGTCGGATCGTCGGATGCGATGAACCGGTGCAGGTAGATGTTGCAGTGGCGGTTGCGCGGGATGAGATACCAACGTTGCAGATAGGGTGCGCTGTTGTTGGTGATGACCTGGTGAGGACGGCCGCTGAGAAGTACCTTCAACCAACTGCCGGGATGAGGTGTGCTTACGGTGGCGCTCACGATGCTTTCCCCCTGACGCTCAGTCGAATTCAGGTGTATGGCCGCCACGCTTACAGGCCTTGGGGCGCGCGGTCACGGCACGGTCCTGAGGGTGTCAAGGTGGTGCATGCTCACTGCGGCGCCGAGTTGTGGTGCCGCAGTGGCGGGCGGAGGCTGGGCTGGCAGCCTCGGCGGCTGAGGCTGGTCGACGGCCAGCCACACAGCGGACAGGACCAGCAGCGCGTACAGCGCCATGAGGATGGCCGTGGTGATATGTCGGCTGCGCGTGGCAGTGGTTGGCCGCCGGACAGTGTTGATAGATGCGGACGTCGCAGTCACGATGACTCCTCCTCTTTTGTGCAAGCGGAAGTGCTGGGGGGCAATGCATTTGTGCGGATCAAGTTGCTCCATGGCGTGCGCCGCAGCCCCAGAAAGCCACTCCCCCGCACCGGGAGCGCGAGTCGGGCGGGATGGTCAAACACCCAGTGGTAGATCGGCGAGCCTTGCGTTGGTTCGGCACCCCAGGGGCGACAACAGTCGTCGGTGGCGGGGTGGATGTCGGTCAGAACCGCGGCTCCAAGCCAACCCTGCTGGCGGGTGTGCCACGAAGCGTCCAGACCTTCGCGCCGAGCGGCGCTGACTCCTGTGTCATCGACTCGCGCCCCGGCGATCAGCAAAACCGGGCCTCGATACAGGGTTGTCCATGTGCGGTTCTCGACGTTCTTCCCGCCGAGTTCGCGTGGTACCAGCAGAAGCGAGGCCCAGGGGCGTCGCACCGTTAGGCCCCAGCCGTGTCCATACCGGCGGCCGGCAATGATGTCGGGGTCGGCGAGGTCGGCCAGAACATCGCGGTGGCATGGCTGACCATGGCCGCAGGTGCAGCGCAGGTCGTGCCCGCGCAGCTGGGCACTGGCGGCGATAAGGTCATTGCGGCCGGCCAACCAGACTGCGTAGTCTACGACTGCGGCGGCTCGCTGTTGCCAGTTGGCCCCGGTGTCCTTGGGCTGGAATGGGTTACGCCATAGCGGATCGGTGGCCAGCTGTCGGGGTTCGAGGGCAGTGAGATCGTTGTGGATGCCAGTTGGCCAGTACGGCGGCCGTGACTCGTGCGTGGAATGTGCCTTGTGGAGGTTGGCTGCGGCGGTCATGGCTTGTCCTTGGGCTGCATTGACGGCTGCGGGGCCGCAGGCAACGCGAACACAGCGTTGAGCGTGTCGATTTCCTGCCGCGCGGCGCCCTGTGTGGTGAGCTGCCAGGCAAGGTCGCGGCCGCACGAGGGAATCGGTTCCACAAGGTTCTCGGCTCGCATCTGCTGCAGCGCGCGGTAAACGTGCTCACGCAGTGGAGCTGCTCGGACGGTGAACCCTTCGACAGGAATTGGGGCGGCGAATTCCCGCAGCCGTCTCGTGGTCAGGGGTTTGTTGGCCGCTCTGAGCTGGGCGAGCAGGTCATCGCGGAGCATCTGGCTACGTGGCGACGGGCTAGGCACCGGCCTGCTCCATCCGGGCGATGGGATCGGCGTGGGCCTGGGCCACGTGGTGGTCAACGCTGGCGTCGACGAGTTCTTGGAGTTGTTGGCGGCGTTCGCGCAATGTGCGAGCGTGTCGACGTCCGGGAAGCGCAACTCCGGCGAACACACCGTCGGTGACGCGCATGTCGAGGGCGAACTTGGCGCACTTGGTCAGCACCGGGCAGCTCGCGCAGATTTTTTTGGCGTCTCGTCGGTTGATCTGCTCGAACCAGAATTCGGGGTCCACTGCGGTGGAGGGCTGTCGGCACAATCCTGGATCGAGCTCGTGCGGTTTGACCGTGGTGTGCGGGGGTTGCAGGGCGGTCACTGCGGGAGAGGTCGTGAACAGCGTGGGCTCGTTGGGTTCCTGCGGCGCGTCGATCGCGGTGACCGTCACCACCGAGGTGTCGAGTTCGTCGCACATTCGGCAGACCGTCTCGAGGTTGTCGAGATGTTGGTGGCATCCGCGGCCTCGGACGTTGCCCGAACGAGGAATCTCCAGGTGCCGCACGACCAGGTCTTGAGTCGGATCAGCTGATGTCGCCTGGCATCCACACCGGGTGCATGTGTGTTGGTCGCGATGCATGGCTGCGAACCTGGCCAGATCCCAATTGTGGTTGACAACGAACACTCGTGCGCATTCGTCACCGCAGAAGCCCGAGCCAGCATCGGCGATGGCAGCCCCGCATGTCCCACACCGACCGCGCTGGCGGAAATGTGGGGCAATGGCGCAATCGCGAACCTTGGCTTCGTAGATCCAGAAGCGGCTGGGCTCGACCGAGAGATTCCAGTCGCCCGCCTCGGGGTCCGTGGGTGATGCGGCCGATGATCCGACAACACTAAGAGGCATGTTGTGTACTTCCCTTCCAGATTCTGTACACATCTGCTGAGTCAAATGATGACTGATGTTGACTGTAGATCACAGTCACGACAGTTGTCACTAGTTTCGTGGCGATCCGCCAATGTTGACTGTCTCAACACCCAGGAATTCCTGCCTGACCACAGGCCCGCATGCAGGCATCACCACCACGTCACCGTGTGAAGAAAACGCCCAGAACTGCGGATATCACCCGTAGCGCGCACCCTTTCGGCCACCATTCACATCGCAACAGGCAGCGATGGCGGCGATCACGCCAGTCAACGGCGAACACGCCTGGGTCGCCACAAAGTCACCATCACCCAGTCTCCAAAGATAGAAAAGATGATGTTGTTAACGGTCATCACCTCGGCAGCGAGTGACGATGATTCGTCATCTCGCTGTCGTGAGTTACCGCAGATCAGTCACACTGGGGCCTATATTCATGACAACCGTGCAGCGTCCTGCGCGTCACGTCGCCGATGAGGAGGGAAGTCAACCGATGCCCGCCGGCCGACTCAACGCCAGCGAGGAGTCGCGCGAGGAAGCACTGGCCCGTATTGGGGACGCTGTTCGCGAGGCCCGACTGACGTTGGGCATCAGCAGCCAGGCCGCGCTGGCCGAACGCGCCGGCGTGGTCACCAACACCGTGGCTTTTCTAGAGCGCGGTCAGAAGATGCCGTGGATGGCCAACCGCCGCAAAATCGAAAGTGCGCTGAATTGGCCGGTGGGCTCCCTGACTGCGATGCTGCATGAAGGCGCACCTGCGCCGACGCAGCGGCTGCAGCCGGTGCCGACGACCACTCCGCAGCCAGAAGAGCCGACACCACCGGCAAGCGGTGAGTTGAGTGGTTGGGTGCTCAATGCAGCGCTGCGGGTGACAGAGATGGCGGCCACGATCGCTGACATCGCCGCGCGCTACAGCGCAAACGCTCCTGAGGCTCAGGCTGTACTCGCCGAACTCAGCAGTCAGACAAACGCACTGGAGCAAGTTCTCTCTGCAGGCCTCGTCGACGCCCTAACAGGCGCCGAATCGGACGAAGTGGTAGATCAGCTGTACGCCGTGATGACACAGATCCGCCGCAGCCGCAAGACCTTTCGCAGCCTCACGCCGCAAAGCGACGCGCAGTAAACGACGACGGCATCGGCGAAATCTTTATCGGCACACCAGTTTGTTGTGCCTCGATGACCTCTGTCGGGCTGATCGCCAACATCACATGCCCGGGACCGCGGGAGTCCATCGAATTCGACGGGAAGATGGCATCTCCGGCTGTCACGTCACCAGGTGCGACGGGTAAGCCCTGTTTGATCTGGCTGTACGTGTCGGGACCGACTGTGATTCCCACCTGTGCGTAAGCCCACTGCACAAGACCTGAGCAGTCAAAAGCATTCGGCCCCTTTGCACCCCAGACGTAGGGGCGGCCAAGCTTGGTCAGCGCAGCGCGTACCGCTTGTTGAGCGGCCGGTCCTCCTCCGGAGCCAACCCGCGCTTGCGGGGAGTCGTTGCGACCTGCCGGAGCCGTTCGGTCATTCCCGCCGCCGAGAAGGCCAGTGAGGCGCGGCACCGACAACCCGGGAAGTCCGCCGCCGCTTCCTCCGCCGCCGAAGCTGGCCGGGCTGAATCCGCCGCCGCCGGACATCGGCATCGCGCCGCCGCGCGAAGCACTGGGATAGCCCGCGCCGGCGCTGCGGATCATCTGGGCGAGAGCGATATTGCGTTGTTCGGATTGCAGGAGTCGGCCGCGCATCTGCATCAACCGTTCCTGCAGGTGGTTGACCATCTCCACCTTGCCCGCCTGGGTATTGGTTGCCGGCGCGATCGCCGCCACTCCCCTACGCGCATCATCGACCACACCATCGGCACCACTACGACCCTGACGCGCTTGCGCCCCACCCTCGGCTACCCCAGCACTCGTGCCCTGATCCGCCCGAGACGTCGCATCCAACGCCTGCGTGGACCCCCGAGCCTGACCGCGATACCCATCACCGGCCTGACCGTTGAACTGACCACCAGACTCGGCAACCGCCGAATCCACCCGCACCCGCGCGTTATCCAAACTCGTCGCCGAATTGAACCCGGCACCCACCGGCGCCGGCCCGTACAACGACCGCCCCTCCCCCAGCGCTCGACCAGCCTCCGAAACGAACGCATCAAGGGTCATACGCCCGCACCGTAACCCCACAACCCGCACAACACCCACCACCAACACATAAACACAGCGAACTGACCGACAGGCCAGAGCGCTCTCGGCGGCATGTCGGCGTCGTCGACTATCCTGAAGTGAACGGATTGAGGGTGGTGACAGGGTGACTGAGGCTCAGAAGACGCAGCGACGGATCAAGGCTGTCCGCGCGATCCGCCGCAGCTCGGAGCTGGAGGGCTCGCGCAGCACCGACGCCACCCGCGCCGACCAGGTCGCCTACGCACGCGGCTCGATCACCGCGGCCGAACTCACCGATCGCGTGCGCCGCCGGTACAACGTCCAGTAGTCAGGCCGGGAGTTGCCACACCCCTGGGACACTGGCGATATCGAACGCAACTGGCAGGGCTATTTCGTCCCCGGCACGAGCATTCTGAGAAACCGGGTCGGAGCCCGCACAGCCGACGAACTTCGGGACGCGGAGAACGACCTCGTCGAGACCCGCCTGATCGAGCTACGCGAAGATCCCAACCTAGTGGGACACCGCTCATACGATCTCGCCTACCTGCAACGCATCCACCAGCACCTCTTCCAGGACGTCTACCAGTGGGCCGGAGAACTGCGCACTGTCGGCATCGAAAAGGGCGGCGAGTCCTTCTGTCCTCCGGGCAACATCAACCAGGCAATGAACCACGTCGTCGACGAGATCCACCGCCACAACAAGCTCAAGGATGTGCCCACCGCAGAACTCGCCCCCACCATCGCGTACCTATACGACTACGTGAATTTCGCCCACCCGTTCCGTGAGGGCAACGGCAGGTCCACACGCGAGTTCTTCGACCTACTGCTCTCCGAACGCCGCGCCGGAATCGACTGGGAAAAGACCGATCTCGCCGAACTGCACGGTGCCTGTCACGCCGCACGAGCACAATCCGACCTCAGCGGGTTGATCGCGATGTTCGCAAAGATCCTTGACGACGAGCCAGCATACGACTTCTGATGGTGTATCGGTCTGGCTTGGCGTCAACAGTCAATCATCATCATCAGGCGGCCGTGAGTTCTTCGTACATGCGGGTCGCGGGCGCGAGTTGGCTGCGAATCTCAGACAGGTAGGCCTGGCGGCCGTTGGCGAACGCGGCGTCAGCGGAGTTCTCCCCTGGTCGCTGCTGCAACCAGAAGATGTTCTTCCAAATGTCGGAGCTGGCACCCGGAGATGCGCGCAGTTTGTCGAGACGGTTGAAGAACTCGTCGATCGCGGTGTTCGGGTCGTCGCGCCCCGGATATCCAGAATCTTGCTGGTAGATGTTCTTCCAGAGCCCGTTGGGACTGACCGCCCGGGGACTTAGGGCGCTTTCTTGCATGCCGGTTGAGATGCACGCGATGGCCTCATGGGCGTTGTATCCGCGCTTCTTGGCCTGCGCGATGATCGCGGCCGCTACTTCGCGTGGACTTGAGTCGGGCCGCAATGTGCCGATCGTCGCACGTAGCGCTCCGATGGGTGAATTCCGCTCTGCGCCCGGCGCTGTGGTGCGGTTGACGGCGTTGAACAGTCCTGCCAGACGTGGCATCGACAGCCCTGAGCCCGAGCCGCCCCCGCCGCCGAAGCCGGCTGGACTGAACCCGCCACCGCCTCCGCCGGACATCGGCATTCCTGCTCCGCCTGACGTTGGCCGGTATCCAGCTGAGGCAGCGCGGATCATTTGCGCCAACGCAAGTTGGCGTTGTTCGGATTGCAGGAGTCGGCCGCGCATCTGCATCAACCGTTCCTGCAGGTGGTTGACCATCTCCACCTTGCCCGCCTGGGTATTGGTTGCCGGCGCGATCGCCGCCACTCCCCTACGCGCATCATCGACCACACCATCGGCACCACTACGACCCTGACGCGCTTGCGCCCCACCCTCGGCTACCCCAGCACTCGTGCCCTGATCCGCCCGAGACGTCGCATCCAACGCCTGCGTGGACCCCCGAGCCTGACCGCGATACCCATCACCGGCCTGACCGTTGAACTGACCACCAGACTCGGCAACCGCCGAATCCACCCGCACCCGCGCGTTATCCAAACTCGTCGCCGAATTGAACCCGGCACCCACCGGCGCCGGCCCGTACAACGACCGCCCCTCCCCCAGCGCTCGACCAGCCTCCGAAACGAACGCATCAAGGGTCATACGCCCGCACCGTAACCCCACAACCCGCACAACACCCACCACCAACACAAAAACACAGCGAACTGACCGACAGGCCAGAGCGCTCTCGGCGGCATGTCGGCGTGTTTGCGTTCGCCAAGTCGGAAAGATTGCGCCGCCGATCCGGCAGCGGTCCCGCCGTTGACACCGACTGATCGCGACGCTGCGGCAGGATCTAGTGGAGGCCGAATGCTCTTGTGGCGCAGATGGATTCATGCTCTCAGTTCGCCGCTAGAGACATGGCACCCAACAAGGGTGGGGCAGTTTACCGCGGTAAACTGCCCCACCCTTGTTATTTCAGAACTTTGCGCAGATCGCTTGCTAGCGTCCGCGCACCCGTTTCGCCGAGGTAGTCGCGCAACGCTAACGCGAGGCCTCGCGGCTCCGCATCGAACTTCCGGAGTGCCTTGGTCACCGCCCGAACAGGAGGCCCAGCTTGCTCGCTGCCCTGTTCGGACTCCGTGGGTTCGGAAGCGCCACTCCCCCGCTGCTCATCGCGTTCGTCTGCCGCGGATCGCCAGCGAGCCACCTGTTCTTGCCTGGGGATGCGGGCAAGGGACCGCGCCTCGCGCACAGCCAAATCGCCTTTCCGTACTTCTTCCTGCAGTTCCGGGGCGAGGTTGAGCAGGGCTCGGCGCTGCGATACCCACGCCTTACTCTTCTTCAGATGCGCAGCCGCGGCATCGGCACTTCCGAACTCGTCGACGAGCTGCTCGACGGCCTTGGCTTCCTCGATGACGTCGAAGCCGCTGCGGTCGACGTTCTCCGCGATGACGGCCGTCAACAGCGTGCCGCGGTCTTTCGCGAGTTCGTCTTTGATGACGATATCGAGTTCTGGCCGGCCGAATTTGTGGGCGGCCGCCAGGCGCCGGTTCCCGATGATGACGACCCACCTCGCGGGGATCTTCGCGTCCGGGTACAGCTTCTCGTAGGCCGCGCGGCTTACCGCGACGACGGGTTGGAGCTGGAATTCGACGATCGAAGCGAGCTCATCGAGGTCGCCAACGGAATCGCGCGGGTTGTGCGGGTTGCCGACGAGGTCACGGAGAGGGACCGACCGGGTTAGACCGGATCTCGGTTGCAAGCCGCCGTCACCGGTAGTTCCGTCAACTGACGATTTGTCGCCGACCGCATCGATCAGGCTGTCGAAGGAGCGCACTCCGCCTTTGGGTCGCGTGGCACGCGGCGATGGCTGCTCGGACTGGTTTGGGGTTCCGGTAGCCATGATCAGACCGCCTGCGCCGACATTGATGCCGCCAAGGCGGCGATCGACGATTCAGGGGAGTCGCCTAGTTCAGGTTCGAGCGACAGGCCGGTGATCTCTTTGGCGAGTTTGTAAAAATCGTCGGCCGCTTTGAGGGCTGGATCTTTCCTCTTCTCATCTGCCTCGCGACGCTGCGCCTCGCTGAGAGTGTTCGCGTACTCGGTCACCACGACGCCGTCGCTGGATGCATTGGTGTGGATCAGGTAGCGACGGATCACCGTTTCAGCTAACGGCCAGCCAAACGACTTCACGAAGTCTTTCGTCGCGTCGAGCCATCCCTTGCCGTCGCGAGTGTTCCAGTTGTTGATGACGACGGTGAAGGGGAGCCCACGTGGTTCGAGGAGCTTGCGAATGGTTCGTGCTGTCGGATCGAAGCACAGCGGTTCGGTCATCATCGGGACGATCACATGGTCACTGACATCGAGCACCGTCCGGAGTGCGTCGGCGGAGTATCCGATACCCAGGCCGTCGGCCGCTCCGTCGGGATCGACGTCGAACCAGCCCGGGGTGTCGACAAAGACGTAGTCGATTCCGGGCAAGTTGTTGAGCTGGCGGATCCACTCCAGCGGATCGTCGTGAGCCTGGATGAGGTGGAAGTTGAGATCGTCAACGCGGCTGGCCCACCACTGAGCCGACCCCTGCGGGTCGATCGAAATGGCGGCCACGCGCGACTGCGCATTGGCGTCGACGCGACCGCGTAGCAGGCTGATCAGTTGGATCAGTTGGGCTACCACGGCGGCGAGATTGACGACGATAGTGCTCTTGCCAACCCCGCCTTTCTGATTGACAACTGCGATGACGCGAGTCATGGGGGAGACCTCCGGTTGCTTCATCCGCGAGCGCGGACTACTACGTCGAGACAGACCACCAAAGAGTACGGTTTGTGCCCGAAATTGGCGTGTCGACACGCTGAACATCGGATAGAAATTGATGCAGTTTACCGCGGTAAACTGCACCACCCGCAGGGGTGGAGCTCAGGTCGCGAGACGCGGGCGGGTACGTGTAGAACGTTGCGCGAAATGCGGTCTGACCTGCTGCAATAGCTATTTCGCGATGCAGTTTACCGCGGTAAACTGCATCGCAACGACCGCCGTGGGGCGGCGGCATTGCCTGGCTTAGGGCCGGCGTATCGCATCCTTCACATCACTCGCCCACGGGCGCGGGCCCGTTCGGTTGGAGGCCAACTTGGCATCCGATCATCAACCGACTCGGGGTGGCGTTCACGCGGTCGACGCGGCTATCGAGCAGCGTCTGCCGGCACCCCTTGTCGGGCCCAGATGGATGGGGTTGCGACGCAGGAATGGCTCTCGCCCACGATCCTGTGTCGAGCGCCTTCGGGGGCTACTCCGGCAGCGAAGGGTTCGCCCCCTGTTCACGCTTGGGGGTGTAGACGCTTGGGGGTGTAGACGAGTGGGCAACGATGGCCCGGTGGTGCTCGTGTGTCTGAGATGGCCCCGTCGCCAACTCTGGCGTGTAGCCCGGATAGGGCGCGGTCCGCGCGGTTGTGGCGTGTACGGCGAACGGGGTGCGCTTCTTTCGTTGCCACTTGGGACACTCGGGCGGCCGGGTCCGAAGCGACGTCGCGCAATGCCTGGCGACCCCTCGGGGGAGAATGCTAGGCGGCAGCCCACTGCGTTCTCGCCGTGTCGTGCGGTCCACGTATGTGGCAAGGCCGTATGACGCGATTTGGGAGACTCTATTTCGATGGTGGGCGCGGCGGGGTGTCCGGCTCGACGAGGCGCCGGGCCGGTGCGCGCGGCGGGGTGTCCCTGTTCAAATCCCGCGGAGTACCGGAACTACGCCAGTCGCTACACAGGCGTTGGGAGAAGCCTTGTCGGCTGCCAGGTGAAAGGGACCACTTCAGAGCTGGTTTTGCCATGAGCATGGGACCACCTGTTTGCCATTGATGGGACCACCTGACTGGCTGTTTTGCCAGTTATGGGACCACCCCGGCGTGGCGTGGGTTCTTCCGGTTGTTGGGCCGCTGTATTGGCCTGATGAGCTACCGGGAGGTATCGGTGATCGAGATCGTGGAAATGCTGCGGCTGTGGCTGCAGGGGTTGGGGTTGCGGGAGGTGGCCCGGCTCTCGGGCACCGATCGTAAAACGGTGCGACGCTACGTCGACCGGGCACGGGCCTGCGGGCTCGACCGTGACGGCGGAGACAGTCAGCTCACCGATGAGCTGCTCGCGGCGGTGATCGCCGAGGTTCGCCCGCACCGGCCGACTGGCAAGAGCCTTGCCTGGGAGACGATCGCCGCTGAGCATGAGCAGATCAAGGCGTGGCTCAAAGACGGGTTGACGTTGACCAAGATCCACACGCTGCTTGGCCGCCGGGGTGTGGTGGTGTCGTATCGGACGTTGCACCGTTACGCCACAACTGAATTGGGATTCGGGCGGCGCCAAGCCACGGTGCCGGTGGCCGACTGCGAACCCGGTGCGGAGGTGCAGGTCGACTTCGGCCGCCTCGGTCTGCTCATCGATGCTGGTGATGGGCGGCGCCGGGTGGTGCACGGGTTGATCTTCACCGCGGTGTATTCGCGGCACATGTTCGTCTGGCCCACCTACCGCCAGACCCTTAACGATGTGATCGCCGGGTTCGAAGCGGCGTGGGTGTTCTTCGGCGGGGTGTTCGCGGTGGTGATCCCCGACAACATGAAAGCCATCGTCACCACCGCACACGCGACCGAACCCCGGCTCAATGACGCGTTCCGGGAGTATGCCCAGGCCCGCGGGTTCGCTGTTGACCCGACGCGGGTCCGCAGCCCCAAAGATAAGCCGCGGGTAGAACGCATGGTGCAGTACGTGCGGTCGAATTTCTATGCCGGAGAACACTTCCGGGATCTCGGGGATTGCCGGGAACGGGCGCGGCTGTGGTGTGCGCAGACCGCCGGGTTGCGGATTCATGGCACCACCCGGCTGCGCCCGGCCGAGGTGTTCGCCGCCGAGGAACTCCCTGCGCTGGGACCGGTGCCTGAGGATGTGTTCGACATCCCGGTCTGGACCCATCCCAAGGTCGCCTCAGACCGGCATGTGCAGATCGCCAAAGCGCTCTACAGCGTGCCCGGCGAGTTGGTCGGCAAGCGGATCGAGGCCCGCACGGATGCGCACGCGGTGAAGCTGTACTGGCGTGGTGAGTTGATCAAGGTCCACCCCGTCATGGCCCCGGGCCGGCGGCACACCGACCCCGCTGATCTGCCCGCGCACGTGTCGGTCTATGCGATGCGCGACATCAATGCGCTGCAGCGCAAGGCTGCTGCCCACGGCACCCACGTCGGCACCTACGCCGCCGCCGTGTTGGAACACCCGCTGCCGTGGACCAAGATGCGCCAGGTCTATCGGCTGCTGGGGCTGGTGCGCCGCCACAGCGCCGCCGCCGTGGAGGACGCCTGCCGGCGTGCCTTGGATGCCGAAGTCATCGACGTCGGACTGATCGAGCGGATCGTGACCCGCGGCGGCGGTGAACAGATGCCCCTGATACCGAAACCACCCGGGGCGGCGTCCAGGTTCGTGCGGGATGGCTCCGACTTCTCGGTCCGCAGGCCCTCATGAGCCCGGCCCGCCCCGATGCCGTGCCGGCGGTCAAACCGATCGAGGTCTCCGGCGAGCTCAAAGCGTTGATGCGCCGCCTCAAACTCGGTCAGCTGCTCGACACCCTCCCGGAGCGGCTGGCGCTGGCCCGCACCAACCGGCTGCCGCACCACGACTTTTTGGAGCTGTTGTTCGCTGATGAGGTCA
>NZ_JAOS01000027.1:0-18996 GCF_000523975.1 Mycobacterium sp. MAC_080597_8934
CCTGCGGGCTCGACCGTGACGGCGGAGACAGTCAGCTCACCGATGAGCTGCTCGCGGCGGTGATCGCCGAGGTTCGCCCGCACCGGCCGACTGGCAAGAGCCTTGCCTGGGAGACGATCGCCGCTGAGCATGAGCAGATCAAGGCGTGGCTCAAAGACGGGTTGACGTTGACCAAGATCCACACGCTGCTTGGCCGCCGGGGTGTGGTGGTGTCGTATCGGACGTTGCACCGTTACGCCACAACTGAATTGGGATTCGGGCGGCGCCAAGCCACGGTGCCGGTGGCCGACTGCGAACCCGGTGCGGAGGTGCAGGTCGACTTCGGCCGCCTCGGTCTGCTCATCGATGCTGGTGATGGGCGGCGCCGGGTGGTGCACGGGTTGATCTTCACCGCGGTGTATTCGCGGCACATGTTCGTCTGGCCCACCTACCGCCAGACCCTTAACGATGTGATCGCCGGGTTCGAAGCGGCGTGGGTGTTCTTCGGCGGGGTGTTCGCGGTGGTGATCCCCGACAACATGAAAGCCATCGTCACCACCGCACACGCGACCGAACCCCGGCTCAATGACGCGTTCCGGGAGTATGCCCAGGCCCGCGGGTTCGCTGTTGACCCGACGCGGGTCCGCAGCCCCAAAGATAAGCCGCGGGTAGAACGCATGGTGCAGTACGTGCGGTCGAATTTCTATGCCGGAGAACACTTCCGGGATCTCGGGGATTGCCGGGAACGGGCGCGGCTGTGGTGTGCGCAGACCGCCGGGTTGCGGATTCATGGCACCACCCGGCTGCGCCCGGCCGAGGTGTTCGCCGCCGAGGAACTCCCTGCGCTGGGACCGGTGCCTGAGGATGTGTTCGACATCCCGGTCTGGACCCATCCCAAGGTCGCCTCAGACCGGCATGTGCAGATCGCCAAAGCGCTCTACAGCGTGCCCGGCGAGTTGGTCGGCAAGCGGATCGAGGCCCGCACGGATGCGCACGCGGTGAAGCTGTACTGGCGTGGTGAGTTGATCAAGGTCCACCCCGTCATGGCCCCGGGCCGGCGGCACACCGACCCCGCTGATCTGCCCGCGCACGTGTCGGTCTATGCGATGCGCGACATCAATGCGCTGCAGCGCAAGGCTGCTGCCCACGGCACCCACGTCGGCACCTACGCCGCCGCCGTGTTGGAACACCCGCTGCCGTGGACCAAGATGCGCCAGGTCTATCGGCTGCTGGGGCTGGTGCGCCGCCACAGCGCCGCCGCCGTGGAGGACGCCTGCCGGCGTGCCTTGGATGCCGAAGTCATCGACGTCGGACTGATCGAGCGGATCGTGACCCGCGGCGGCGGTGAACAGATGCCCCTGATACCGAAACCACCCGGGGCGGCGTCCAGGTTCGTGCGGGATGGCTCCGACTTCTCGGTCCGCAGGCCCTCATGAGCCCGGCCCGCCCCGATGCCGTGCCGGCGGTCAAACCGATCGAGGTCTCCGGCGAGCTCAAAGCGTTGATGCGCCGCCTCAAACTCGGTCAGCTGCTCGACACCCTCCCGGAGCGGCTGGCGCTGGCCCGCACCAACCGGCTGCCGCACCACGACTTTTTGGAGCTGTTGTTCGCTGATGAGGTCACCCGCCGCGACCGCGAGTCCGCGACGCGGCGGGCCAAGGCTGCCCACCTCGATCCTGCGATGCAACTCCAAGCCTGGGACGACTCCACCGCCGTGGCGTTCGATCAGCAATTGTGGGCCGAGCTGATCTCGCTGCGGTTCCTCGCCGATGCCTACAACGTGCTCGTCATGGGCCCGGTCGGCGTGGGAAAGACGTTCCTGGCCAACGCCTTAGGCCACATCGCGGTACGACGGCTTCACAGCGTGCACACCGAACGGGCCGACAAACTGTTCAAACGCCTGCGTGGAGCACGCCTGGACGGCAGCTACGAAGACGAGATGCGCAAACTGCACCGCGTCGAGCTATTGATCATCGACGATCTGGCACTGCACCGCCTGGAAGCCACCGAGACTACCGACTTCTACGAGATCATCGTCGAACGCCACCGCAAGGCTTCGACGATCATCACCAGCAACCGCGAACCGCCCGAGATCCTGACCATGATGGCCGATCCTCTGCTGGCTCAATCCGCGATGGACCGCCTGCAATCAGCGGCCTACGAACTCGTCGTCGAAGGCCAGTCCTACCGGCAACGCCAAAAGCCCCGACCGGAAAAGCCGGCCCCTCCGACTCCGTCGGATTGACCGGCAACCACCCCATCGGTCACCATCAACGCACGGCCTACAACCGGAACAACCCGGTCCCATGCTCATGGCAAACCAGAGGTCCCATCACCCTGGCAGGCGACAGCCTCGCTGGCGGCAAACGCGGTGTGCAGCCCGGTGCAATTGAGTGGCGCGTCGACAGCAGCGCCGCAGCGCCCAGCTCGCGTCGTGTCGAGTGCCCGCCATGCAGGTGTTAATTGGCGGGCTAGCGTTCGGCTGCACAACGTGCCCGTGATGGGCCGGGGTTGATGATTTCGCTGCGTCTGGGCGATCCGCCAAGGGAGGAGGGAATACGAGTCGTGGGTCAACACGGGAGGCACGGGCAAGCGCTGGCTCTGGACAGGTCGGATGCCCGCGCGGCACGTTGACTTGATGCTCACAGGATCGCGCAGGCTTCGATGTCGGTGCGAGTGTTCCGGCGGCCGCTTAATGGGGCGACCAGCCTCAAAGTTGTTCAGCGGCCCCATCGCAGGGCACCACCTGCGTCACAGTGACGAAAGTATCCGGCATAGAGAATCACCGGGCGAGCCCACACTATCGCTGGGTATCGCAACTGGCCGCCTGTAACGTTCAGTGCGCTGGTTTGGCGGGTACTGCTTTCGATACCTGGCTGAGCGAGGCGATCGTTTGGCTCAGTGTCGCGATGGTGTCGAGTAGTTCGTTGCGGTCTTGTTTCAACCTCTCGACTTCGGCTTGCAGTTCCTGTTCGCGGCGGCGGGATGCCTCGAGGTCGGCGCCTTGCAGCATGAGCAGCTGCTCGAAGTCTTGGGTGGGCTGTTGGTTGGTAGTGGGCGGCCACAGGCCGATGGTGCGTAGGTGTTGTTCCAACGAGTCGGCGATAAGGAACCACGCCTCGGCGCCTTTGCGTCCGACGATGTGGCCGCGTTCGCTTTCGATGGGGGAGTCGTGGCGATTAGCGAGCTCGGTGGCCCAGCGAGGCGTGCGGCCTGCGAGGCGGCCGGCTTGGGCGGCCAGGTAGGCGCGGCGTCCCGAGGGACTTACTACTTCGCCGTATTCGCCGTTGGGCCACGGGGCGCCGGCGGCCGCGTCGCTCACATACGGAACTCTAGCGGATTTCCGGAATAGTTCGGCACTCCACCGGGGATAGTTCCGAGTAATACGGTAATTTTCTGCATACTGTCGGGCTGCGACACACCGATACGGCCTCTTTCCGGAATAGATTCGCGTGCTCTAAACTTCAGTCATTGTCGAAATATGGCGTGACCAGGCTAGATACCACTTCTGAAGACCGCAGCGGTTTCCGGAAACGATCCGGCCACGACTGTGCACGCCGCCGATGGCATACGGGAGCAGGGATGACACTCGAGTTCAGCACCACCGCGGTACTCGACGACGAGGCCTCTCGCCGCAAGCGTCGTCAAGGATCCGACACTCGCCAGATGGGCGCGACGTTGAAGGTTCGCTGCCACAAGGACTGGCTGGATACGTTGTCCGAGCGGTCTGACGGGCAGCTGCCGACGTTGATCCGCCAGTACGGCGATCTGCTGACGGAATTGCTTCCGGTAGCCAAGGAACAGGGCGTCGATCCGGTCGAGTTGATCCGCGAGACCGCCACCACGTTGCTCAACGATCGCGAACTGCATAAGCAGGCCTCGTAGGTGTAGGGCATAGGTGCCCCTGGCCGGATACGTTCAGGCGCTATCGGCTGGTACGGCGCGTAGAGGCGGCACTGTGGCTAAACACTCTTCACTGGTTTCAACCCGAACTCGTTCCCTCGGGCACCTGGACTTGACTGCCGTTGGTGATGAGGAGCTGGGGCAGTTGGCGCTCAGAAACGCCCGGCCCGCCGATCGCGACGACCAGCTGTGGGCCCTGTTGTGTGCCGATGACACTGCGCCACGTGTGCTGTCGGTGCTGCTGGCCATGAAGTCGCGCAACACCGCGGCGCTGGCCGCCCGCCAATTTCCCGGGCGGGCCGATCCTCATCGTCGGCTCGCCGTGCAGGCCCACCGTCAATGGCGTTCTCGTGCTGAGAAGTTCGGTCACCGAGTCGATGCAGCGCTGGCCGCGGTGCATGCTGAGCACACACGTTCTCGTTCAGCGGGCGCGGACCAGCCGCGCCCCCAGTAGTTCGGTGAGCATCTCGATCACCTCGCGCTCGTCATCGATGGCATCGCGTTCGGGAGGCCCGGTGGCCATGGTGGCTTCTTGCCAAGCGGCGTATTCCTGATCGTCGTCGCTGCCCCTACTGGCTGGGGCGACCGCAGGCATTTCAGGAGCTGTGGTGCGTTGACGTTCGCGCTCCTCGAGCCACGTGCGCCAGGCGGCGCGTTCGGCGTGGTGGCGCTGGATGCGTTGTTCGCGTACCTGTTCAAGGTGTTGTTGTTGGGCGATGTCGTCAAGGGTGACGTGGCCGATTCCCACTGTTCCCCAGCCGGATTTCGTGAGCAGACCGGCGATTTGGAGTGCGCTGACCATGGTGTCACCGGTGGCGCGCGGGACGGCGGCGGCCGCGTACAGGTCTGCTTTGTGGGTCAAGCCGTGGTAGGCAACCAATTCGTAGATCGCGCGTAGGTGATGGCCCATGACGCTCCATGCCGGGTGGACGGCTTCGACGCGAACCCGTTGCGCGCGGGCGGGGTCGGTGCTGATCCGGTTCTGGGTGGTCAGGGCGTAGGTGTCGGCTTCGGTGCCGATCGCGGGGCGCACCAGGACCAGTGGTGAGCCGGCTCGTTCACGTAGATCGGCAAGTGTCCTCCATACTGTGTCCTCGCTGAGAAGCCCACAGCCGATCGAAAGTGCTCTACCCCCGACTCCTACCAGCCAGCTCCCAGATCGCTTCTCACCGGCCACCACAGCGTAGAAAGCCAGTGCTTGCAGTACCGCTCGCACCGTCCAACGGGCTCTCTTTCCCGCGTACTCTCCATCAGCCCATGCCAGCGCGTTGGCCAACCACTCCCGAAGATCCTTCGGGCCGCGCCATCCCTGTGTCTTACCCCCCGGTGAGTAGTTCTTTTCTTTGTGCCGCGGGGGAGAGGAATTTACGACGTTGGTGATGTACCAGTGCAGGGCTTTGTTGAAGTCCTTGGCCAGCGCGAGGTCGGCGCGGTTCTTGTACCGGGTGTAGGCGTTGCCGAGTCCGTCGTGCCAGCATCCGCCTGCAGCGATGTTGGTGCGCAGGTCGGCGATGCTGTAGCCGCGGGCGAAGGCGTTGACCACGACCGACATTCGGGCCTCGTGCTGTGATTGCCACGTGAGCCGTTTCGGGTTGACGATGCCGTAGGTGGCGAAGTCGACGACGTCGGCGGGCAGTTCATCGGTGCGCCGATATGGCGGGGCCAAGCGGATGTCGTCGGCGGTGCCGTCGAGGTAGTCGTCGACGTGGGCGGTGGTGGCGGCCGGCGCGGGTTGCGGCGATGGGTTCAATGCGCCGAGCAACATGAGCAGTCTGGGCACCAGCGCTGGATCTGAGCGGGTGGTGAAGGTCTCCAGGGCGTCGGCGAGGCTGCCGTCGAGCTGGCGGTAGCCTCCCGTCTTGTCTTCGGATCCGGGCACGCTGATGCAGCCGGTTTCTGTGTTGGTGTTCGGCGTGATGTCCAGTGTGGGGAGGCGGGCGGCGAAAAGTCTGACCAGCTGGGTGATTTCGTCACATGACGCTGAGGTTCCGATCGCCAGTGGGGCGATGAGGTGGCGGCCACCGGTGCTGGAGGAGTCGGTGACGTACTGGCCTCCGCACGAGCGGATCCACCTGGCGGCGGTGTCGAGGTCAGCCTTGACTTGTTCGGCGCTGTGGTGTTTGGCGTCGAAATCGAGCACCAGCAGGCGGGTGCGGCCCCTGGCGTAGAGATACACCGCCGCTGGCCGCAGCGGCAGCGATGCGGTCAGACGGCCAGTGTCCGAAAACTTCTGGGTGTCGGTGTTGTACAGCCGTAGCTGGGTGCGCCCGGGCGCGGCGATAAGCGGGGCTAGTTTCTTCCACACTGCCGCCGGCGGTGTGGTGTGCAGCGATGGGCCGGGCTGAGTGGCTGCCGTCACGTCCGCGCCTGCGAATGACGCTGTGGTGCTGAGGTATTCGCGTGCTTGGGCGGTACGGGTGTGCGTAGGTGTGGTGTGGTCGCGTGGGAGTCGGGTAAGGTCTTGCGGCTCATGAAGGCGGCCTTCTATACTGGAGCCAGATCGGTTGAGTATCTGGTTCCGTGAACGTGGGAGCCCTGCCAGCGGAAGCTGCTACTTCTGCTGGTGGATCAATACCCCTGGGCATTTGCCCGGGGGTATTGCTTTTCCGGGCCGTGCATATGTGGTTGTTTCGGTGGTGTGAGGGCAGGCAGTGCTGCTGGGCAGTCCCCCTTAGTGACTGGTGTGGCCGATGTTGTCGACCAGTGTTACACCACGTGCGCGGTGACACCGCGCATCTGTCACGGCGTGTCGCCGAAGTCCACACAAGTCGCCACAAGTGGCGACTACCAGGAATTCACAACTGATTTCAATCCCCATCAGTGGTGGGTGTTGCAACCTCTTCGCCGTTACGGTCCGGTTCATGCGGATATGGGGAGGCGGTCTAGCCATGGAGTTGATCGATTGCGTCGACGGCCTGATGACTGGCCCTCGCCCGGGATGGACACCCGAAGACGACCACGACACTGACAACTCCGGCACGTCCGGGGACCACGACGAGCACGAAACTCAGGTGATGTGAGATGGCAACAAAAGACGAGGTCGTTTCGGCCATCACCCACATCATGAACCAGCTGCACAGTGACAAGTGGCGGGGCAATCTGAACAACTTCGACTTCCAGCAGCTCAAGGCCATCTACGAGGACGACACACCGGGCAGCACCTACGTGAAGGACACGCTGCTGGGGGCGCTGCGCAACCAGTGGCCCACCTTGTTCGACCCGAAAACCGGCGCCGAAGTGACACCCCCTGCAGCACCCGCCGACTCGGCGCCAACCGCACCGGCCGGGTCAACCGGCGGCACCGATCCGGGTCTGAACAATCCACCGCCACCGAACAATCAAGGCCAACAGCCCAATCCTGCTGGGGAGCAACCAGCTTCGCCGGATGGATCATCCGATGAGCTGTCCGGCAAGGCCGCCGATACGGTCAAGAAGCTCGACAGCGCCCTGGCGAAAAACCGCACCGATCTGAACGAAGCCGACGTTCAGCTCTCCGATGCCATCTTGTCGGCGACCACCTCAGATGAGGCCGGCAAGACAAAACTCAACGCCCTCAAGCAGTCCATCATCGACGAAGTGAATCGCATCGGTCCCGACGCGATGAACACCCGCGCGGGCATGCAGGAGTTCGCAACGTTCTTGCAGGGCAAGACATCTGACATCATGAACGTCGCCCACACGGCCAAGCTCGACTCTGAGTCCCAATCCAAGGTGATGGACGCGATCGGCGCACGGCTCAACGCACTGGCCCAGCAGCACGGCACCCCGGCTGAGCCGGGGGATCCGGAAAGCCCCGGCTCCGGCGAACAGCCAGCCGCGCCAGGTGCGCCGGGGGATCCCGGCACACCTGCCACCCCGGGTGATCCGGGACTGCCCATGGACCCGCTGCTCAACGGTGGCCTTCCCTCGGATCCGTTCATGCAGGGACTGGGCGGAGCACTCGGCCCGGCCCTGGGAGCCCTGGGCAGCGTGCCCTCCGCACTCGGCTCGGCGATCCCATCGTTCGGCGGCGGAGGCGGGGGAGGCCTGTCCGATCTCGGCCCGGCGATCGGCTCAGCATTGCGCGACGCTGGCGCCCACGATCCGGCCGACAAACCCGAAGAGGACAAACCGTCCGAGCTCAAAGACCAACTGGCCGGCAAGCCCGACGAGGACAAGCCAGGAGAACTCAAAGACCAACAGACCACCCCAGCCGGGAACAATAACCAGCAATCTGGCCAGCCCACCGAGCCCGGCCAGCCTGGCCAACCCCCGGTCGCGGGGGCGGCAACACCCGCTCCCGGACCTGACCTCACTGTCAAGGTCGAAGGCCTTGGTGACATCAAAGTCGACAACCCGGCGCTGGCCAACGCCAGCCGCGAAGTGCTGGCCGGCGGCAACGTCCACGACGCCTTCAACCGCTTCAACATCCCGATTCCGCCGCCGGGCACACCCGTCACCGACAACGCCGTGTCACCGGGCAAAACCGTGTTCGGTGACATCGGCCAGTACACCGACCACCAGATCATGGCCCTAGGCGACAACAAGGCTTGGGTGAACGGGCAGGTCGTGCCACTCGACAAGGTCGAGCAAGGCACCAACTTCCTGGGCTGGATGCACCCGAGCACGCCGGCCGCCGCGACACCGGTGGCGGTGACCTCGCCGCCACCGGTGATGCAAGCCCCTGCCGCACCCGTGGCCCAAGCCGCCGCACCAGCACCTGCGCCTGCGCCTGGATCGGGATTGCGCGATGTGTTCCCCGGCCTGAGCAGACCCTCTTAGGCCAATAGCTGGCCCTCCCGCCCACATCATCCGAGATCAACCACCAGATTGGAGTACCGTCGATGTCCATGGAGCCCATCGCCGCAGATCCTGCACTTATGCAGCAGATGGCCGCGAAGCACGATGACGCCGCCACCGAACTCACCGGCGCCCGCAACGACCACGGCCAGGTGCTCAGCGCCGCAGACTCGTGGGGCCCGCTGTTCTACGAGTCTCGCCGCGCCGCCCAGGAAGCGGTCGAGGCCCGCGACCAGGCGCTGGCCGCCCAGGCACAACGCCACAGCAGCCTCGCAGAGCAGCTGCGTCAGGGCGGAAGCAAGTTCGCCGAGATGAATCAGAACAATGCCGACGACCTCGGCAACATCTCCACCTAGGCCGCACCCGTGTTGTTCGAGGCGAAAAGCAGAGATTCGTCGATCATCGTCACCGTCGACCTCAACGGCACCACCAAAGGGGTCCAGCTGGAGCCAGAGGCGATGGAGCTGGCCGACTTCGAGCTCAGCAACCGTATCCAACGGCTGAACACCCTGGCTTTCATGCGATCCCAGCTCGCTATGCGACTGCAATGGGAAGCCAACAACAAAACGGTGCTCACCCCGCTCCCCACGGAGATGCAGGTGCAGCGCTACGAGGCCACCATAGACTTCTAACAGGCAATCTTTACGAGGGGAAAGATCCACGATGGCCAGCCTGGAGGTGCACGCCGAACAGCTACTTGTCGCTGCCCGGCATATCACGGCGGCCGCCGAAACACTGAGCTCGACGGCGGCGCGGCCGCTCGCACACCCACCGGTGGCCTCAGACGAAGTGTCCACGAGCGCGGCCGCCCGCCTGTCCGAGCACGGCATGGTCCTTTCCTCGCGGGCCAGTGACGGCGCAGCCGTGCTGGCCGCGGCCGCCGCGGCGATCACCCAGGCGGCCACGGCCTACACCGAGATGAACCTGAACAACACCCAAACGGTCTCGCTCAAAGGAAATCCCGGGCCGGCCTCGGTATCGTTCACTCCCGCTGTCACCGTCAACGCACCCGACCCGACAGCGCCGATCGCACCCGCAGTCCCGCGCGACGGCCGAGTCACCGCCGCCGTGGTGGAATCCGGAAACCCCTGTGCCGGATCAAGTTTCATCACCGGCTGTGCCGACCACGCCACAGCATTCCGCTCAGCAGCCCACGTGGTACGCAACGCCAAAGCCACCGTCGACAGCGCCCTGACCGGCCAAACCGGACCCACCCTGTCCGCAGGCCTGACCCGCTTCGAATCGTGGGCCAACTCGATGGCCGACCACGCCGACACCGTCAAAACCGCGGGACAAGGCCACTCCGAACGCTTCTCCAACACCCAGAACAGCACCCCGCGCACCGCGCAATTCACCACGCTGGAACGCCAGATCTCTGAGACCGCCGCGCTCAACGCCAGGCCCGCAACCATGGGCATGTACACACCAGTGCTTGAGAAGCTCCAGGCCCGCTACCTCAACCTGCACAACCAAGCCGGCGGCTCGATGCAGTCCTACCACCTTGCAGAACTGCCCGCAGCGCCCCCACCGCCACCCCCGGTCGTGCCGATCGTTTCCGGCGAACCAGCCGCTACCACCGGCACACCAACAGCCACCGGTGACGACCGTGCCACCGACCCGCAACACCCGGGCGCAGGTCGGGTCGACGAAGACGGACTTCCCGGCGCAGACCTCGGCGGCGCAGCCGACGACCCGGAAATCGCGGCCCTGCTCGGCGACCCAGAAAACGGCGACCTCGCCGGACTCGAAGGCCTCCCCGCCGGCGCTACCGGGACGCCAGGCGCGGACCCCATGACGACCGTGAGCATGCTCGCCGGCACCTTGCCCGGCCTGCTCACCGGAGTGGTCTCCGCTGCCGCAGCCATTCCCGCAGCGATGGCTCAACAAGCCCAAGGCGCAGTCTCGCAGGTGGTGGAGGGAGTATCCGGCGCGGTATCGGAATTCCAGCAGCCCGAACTCGGCTCGGGCGAGCCCAGCCTCGGTCTCGGCGACTTCGGCGGCAGTCCCGGCGTCGGCGGCGGTGGAGGGGGCGGCGCAGGCGCCACCGACCCGGCCGCCAGCAGTTCCCCGCTCACACCGGGCGGCACCGGCATGATGTCCACCGCAGGCGCGCCGACACCACCCCCACCGATCGCGGGCCCCACCACCCCAACCACCACAACAGGCGCGACGACCAGCCCGGCAGGCGCACCGATGATGATGCCGCCGATGGGCGGAATGGGCATGGGCGCCGGCGGAGCCGGTGGTGGCACCAGGCGCCTCAGCGAGCCCAACAAGGAGGTCTACGTCCCTCCGGTCCCCAACAGCGAACCTGTGCGAGGCGAAGTGGCACGACGCCGCACCTACCAAACCACCCCCGCCGCTGACAAGCCGACCAAGCCCGCCGAAAAGGCCACCACGGTGACCTCCGCCCGCCGGGGCAAAAAGCGCGTCGTCACCCGCGATGAGGAGCCGCAATGATCGACATCGACCGCTACAACCGCGACAAGGCCTATGTCCAGAGCGTGCATTCCCGACTCGAACGCGCCTGGAACAAGCTCGAGGAATGGAAGCGCGCATGCAGCGATGTCTCGTTGACCGCGCAAAGCCCCGACGGTGAAGTCACCCTGACCGTCAACGATCACGGCACCATCACCTTCATCGAGCTGGCCGAAGGGACCACTCAGCGCCACACGAATCTCACCCTCGAACGGCTGATCAACGAGACGTTGTTGATCGCCCAAGGCGCGGCCAATGAGGAGGTGGCCGAATTGGACGGTGAGATCGGGCCAGGCGATTTCCTCGTCGCTTTCGACGAAGGCCTCGCCGAAAGTGAGCTGAAGGACGTCCGATAGTGGTAGGCAAATGTCGCGGCCGCGCCGTAACATCGAGGTCATGACCGGTGGGGGCCAGTACGACGCGGGGGGCAGAGCGACCTCCGCGACCGAAGTTTGGTCCCGGGACGCAGTATGGCCTCAGCAAACCGGAACCGAACCGCAGGGACGCCAGCCGGACGCCGAGCCCCCGCACTCGCCATCCTCTCCACGAAGCAGCCGCTGGTTGCTGTGGACGATGGTAGTGCTAGGCACGATCTTCTCCGTCGTCGCGATCACTCTTAGTGTTGTGACCCGGCTGGAGCCTTCCACTACCGCCACCACCGTGGTGCCGACTGCGTCGCGCTACTCGGAATCTCAGATCGACGAAGCGAAAAATGCGGCCTGCCAAGCAAGCTTGACCATCGACGAACCGCTTACGGCCGTACAGCAAGCCCTCGCGGCGTTTCCTGACCGTACACGCCCTGAAGCAGTGGATGCGCTCGCGCGGTATCAATCAGTCACGATCGTCGAGACCGAATACCTCAAGTCGCAAACTAGGCCTGCGACTCCGGAGCCAGTTAAGGCGGGGATTGCGAAGTATGTTGCTGCCCTGCTCGCCGAAGTCGACGGCGCCACACGCGGGCTCTCGGACTCAGAGATGAACGTGAAGGTGGGAGAAACGAAAGCAGCGGGCGAGGCCCTCGCCGCTGCCTGTAAATAGGGAGCCTATGAGATGGTCAGCATTAATGTGGCATCGGAGCAAGCACGCATCGCCAACGTGACCGCTCGGGCTGCGAGCGGAGCTACATCGCTACCCGATGCCCCGACGCCTCCTTGTCAGCCGGGGGTCTTCTCATTTCTTGCCGTGTCGGTAGCTGCGAAAGCTGCGGCTACGGGAGCTGCAGCAGCAGCCTTGGAGGCGCGAATGCTGGCGGCAGATAACCGAAGCGACGAAGCTGTCGTCGCGTATGACGAGATGAACGTGTCGAATGCGCAGTCTCTGGAATTGATATAGCGATGGCTACATACACGCCGCTGAAAAGCTATCCGGTACTCACACCATCAGAACCAACCTCTCCGAAAAGGGCTTCGCGGAGTTCTCTGATCGTCGGTGCGGGCTTCCTAATGCTTGCATTCGTGGCGATGGTTCTAGCTGCCGTCAGTACATTGGGGCATCACACTTCTCGGCCTTCGCAACCGTTACCAGGCCCCGAGCCCGTCTACACGAATTCCGAGGTCAGCGCTGCAAAGTCGAAGGCGTGTGTCGCCTGGGACAATGCCGCCACTGAGATGACACGCGCATCAAATGCTGTCGCGGAGCTGCCACCCGGCTGGGATAGCGCAGACCGCGTTCGGGCGCGTGCAAATGAGACACGTGTGGTTCTAGCGGAAACCGCATATCTCCGCACCCAGGTTGATCCGGCCACGCCGGTCTCCGTACGCAATGGAATTGACCAGTACAACTCGCTTTCGATCGCACAGCAGCATGCCGCAGTGCAGCGGTTAGGCACTAGTCTTGACAAACTGATCGACGATCAAAATGCCGTGAGCGAGCAGCTCAAGACAAGCTGCGGTTTGAACTGATCAGATTTGGTGGGGAAAATATGGCGCATGTGGGGAATAATTCGTACTCGCATTTGATCATCACACCCGACATCAAAACCCCACCGGTGGCCCCGCTCGAAGTTGCAGCAGCACAACATGAGGCTGCAGCTGCAACGTGGGCTGCGCGCCACGAAGCGCGCAGTACTGCCAATTCGGCGCGGGAGTGCAGTATTCAATCCATCGGCTCTGAGTCGATGCATCGTGTCCACCGGGAGATAACTCAAGAAGCCCGCATCCTGTCGGAGGCGCATTCAGACGCAGCAAGAGTTATCCGTGAGCAGATATCGATATTAAATAATGTTGCAACACAGCATTCCAATATCGATAAAGCGGCGCACGACAAAATCAACCAGGCCAAGTCAAAGGCAGAGATACCTGGAATTGTCTCCGAGCACAATGCATCTGCCCGACTCGCATCGACTCGTGGCGCAACCACAGCATCTGGACTGGACACCAAATGGGTGGCGAATCATCAGACCAAACTCGCGGGCCTGACGAAGCTAACGCCTCCAGCAGACCCTATTAAGCCGGCGCCAAATGATAGTCCCGGAATAACGAGACCGCTCGACAATAAGACGAAAGCACACCAGGGCGAGGGCGACGATCCACGGAAGAAGGCGGAAGCGCCTCCTCAGCCGACCGAAGCCGACACAGGCGGGACGAAAACCGAGCCCCGGGCACCTGGCACCGACCGCAGCGACTCTGCTCCCGGCGCCGAGAGAGCCCAATTTGGCCAAGCGCCCGGAAGTGAACGCACGGAATTTGGTGCGGTTCCAGGCGGCTCAAGGCCAAGCACGCCAACCAATCCGACACCGTCTCGTCCGAGTCTCTCGCCGTTAGGCGGTGGCGGTGTTCCGTCTGGTGGTGGTAATGGCGCGGGCGGGTTTGGGTCCGGTCTTGGTGGTGGGTCGTCGCCGTTGTCGTCGGTGATGGGTGGTCTGGGGCAGAATCCTGCATCGGGACTGGGCAATGGTCTGTCTTCTGCGAATCCAGCTGCGGGGCTGACGAATTCGGGGGGCGGTCCGGCTGCGGCGGCTAGTCCGGGTGCGGCTTTTGCGCGTGGGTTGTCGAGCACGGGTTCGGCGGTTCCTCCTGTGGCTTCGACTGTGGCGCCTCCGCCGGCGGCTGTGAATCCCGCTCCGTCGGTACAGCCATTGACCGGGGCCGGGGGTGGTCCTGGTGTGGCGGGTCCGGCCGGGGCTGCGGGTGTGCATGTTGCGCCGGCGGGGACGCCGGTTTCTGCTCCGCCTGTGATGTCGGGGGGATCGCCTGCGCCTCCGATGATGCTGCCGTCGACGGGCATGGGGAATCCTGCTTCTCCGCCTGCTGTCATGCCGGTGGGTTCGTCGTCGGGCGGTGGCGGCGGTGGTGGGGCGGTGGCACCGTCTCCGTCCGGGGCGGCCGTGAATTCGGGGGCCACGTTGGTGCCGGCGGCGGTGGTGAGTTCGGCGATGTCGGCGAGGCCTCAGCAGCTCTTGACCGAGGATGCTCAGTCGGCGGCGGCGCTGGCGTGGCAGCTGCAGCATGCCTGCCGCATGGTCAGCTTCCCGATGGACTGGGCGGTGGGGATCTTTAGGTCCAGTGAGGGCTCTGAGACTGTTGTGATGTCGTCGGAGGGGTCGGGGTACATCCCGGCCGGGGTGTACGTTCCTCGCGGCGTGCGACTCCTGGCTGCCGATGTCAGCGCTGATTTCCGCCGGACGTGGTTCGGGTGGCGTGATCCCGCGGAAGTGATGGTGGAGTATGCCCGTGGCCGGCAGGCTGGCGGCTGGCGGCTGGCGGCGGCTGCGACGACGGGCCCGATCGACCAGTTCCGGGATTTCGGTACCGAGTATGCGGACCAGTGCACGTTCGAGCGGTCGCCACTGACGCTCGAGGATCCCATCCCGGTGCTCGACAGCATGCACGCTCATCGTCTGCAGATGGAGAACGCGGACCTCTACGACCGCCTGACTCGGCTGACTGGCGCCGAGCAGGTGTATGTGGACCGCGTGATGGTCCCGGTTGCTGGTGAGATGGTGGAGGCCGCGCGCAGTTTGGAGCACCCCGTGGAGTTGACCCGTGCGTGGGCAACGGTGACGGGCGGCGGCGAGCTGACGAGCGAGCAGTGGGCGCAGTACGCGCAGGTCACCTCGACGGAATTCCTTACCGCTCAAGTGCTTCGCCCGGAGGCGGTTGGAGCGCCGGAGGAGTGGAAGGCTGCGGTGTATCGCGACGCGTGGACGGTGTGCCGCACGCTCGAGGTGGTCGCCGGATGGGCTTCGCGACCACTGCCAGTGGCTGATATGGCGTATGCGGCGCTGGCTGCCGATCCGGACGGTGATGTGCGTGAACGCATGTCGGCGGCGTTGCAGCAGGTCGAGGTTGAGCTGGGCTGGGTCTGATGATGCCACCGCTGCGTTGAGCTGATGTGTCGGCCTCGGCAGTTATTTTGGGAGCCGAACAACGGTCGGGGGATGATGGTGATGGCTAGGCACGATGTGCAGATCCGCGATACGTCATGTGACGAACTGGCGAACCTAGGGGAGTGGTTCGCGATGGCGGGCATTCAGAAGGTCGATCAGGAAGCTACGGCTCAGCTGATTGCGGCGCGTGAATCGGGGGTGCTGGGGACCGCCATTGGCCGATCGAGTCGCGAGAATCTGGATCGGCTCATGACGACGCCGTTCAACGATTGGTACTTCGCGAGAGGGGCGGTAAAGACGCTCGAGGTGGATGGTGAGGTCGCCGGCATCTTGTGGTTCGGTGCGCACTTTCGCCTCTGGAAGCAGATGATCGGGGATCGCGACGGTGGCACGGTGTCGCTGGATGTCCCCGAGAGCTGGCCCGACTGGTTCCGGCAGTTCATTGCCACAGCCATGCATACGGCCAAGCTCCACCTGGTCGCAGTCCATCCCGACTACCGCGGACAGGGTTACGGATCACGCTTGGTCAAACGCGCTCTGAAGATAGCGGACCGGGGACGCATCGTGATGCTGTATGGGCAGTTTTCCTCGCAGCGTACCGAATTGCGAAAGTTCTACGGCGAGCGTGGATTCGACGTACTCGCCTCGGGTGAGCCGCTGCCGATGGGGATGGCCACCGGAAGCAATAGTGACCGCCTGCGTCCGAAACCAGATGAGACGTTCTTTGTCAGGCACCGGACGCTGTAGCCCTGCACAGGGCCGACGGCAGCTCCGCACCTTCTTCTCGGGCGGCGCCATTGTCATGCCGCGTTCGGATCGATCGTGCTTGAAACCTGACTTTTATCACTGTCGGCGATCCGGCGGTTGTGTAGGGCTGTGACCTGTGTCTTCGGTTGTGGCCTGGTGCGGATTTGTGCACTAGCCGGTGGGCCGTAGGGTGCCTGCGTGGCCTATGTGCGCACGGTGAAGACATCCTCGGGGGCGATGGCTGTGCAGGTCGTGTGGTCCTCGCGGCGCGGGTCACGCCGGATCGAGCATCTGGGTTCGGCGCATGACGAGGCCGGGGTGGCCGCTTTGAAGGCTGCCGCGGCGCAGCGACTGGCCGCCGGCCAAGCGCAACTCGACCTTGGCTTGGCCGAACGTTCGGCGGCCGAGCCGTTGCCGATCACGTCCTCGAAGTCGGCGCTGCTGTGGGAAGCATTGTGCGCTGCTTATGACAAGGTCGGGTTCGCCAACGTCGCCGATGGGGATGAGGCGTTTCGTCAGTTGGTGTTGGCCCGGATCATCGAACCGACCAGCAAGGCCGATTCACTTCGGGTCGTCGAGGAGACTGGGGTCGTCCCGGTGTCGTATCCGACGCTGAACCGCCGTCTGCCGGTGTTCGCCAAACCCGCTTTCCGGCAAGCGCTTTCGACCGCATGCGCTGCCCACGCGCAATTGGGTCCGGCCAGTCTGGTGCTCTATGACGTGTCGACGCTGCACTTCGAGACCGATGCTGGTGATGGGTTCCGGGAGCCCGGATTCTCCAAGGAAAGACGGTTGGACCCGCAGATCACCCTGGGGTTGTTGACCGATGCTGGCGGGTTCCCGTTGACGGTGGCGGCCTTTGAGGGCAATAAGGCAGAGACCGCGACCATGCTGCCGGTGATCAACGCGTTCAAGGCCGCTCACCAACTCACCGACGTCACGGTCGTCGCTGATGCCGGGATGATCTCGGAAGCCAACCAGGTCGCCCTGCACGCGGCAGGGCTGTCCTACATTCTCGGCGCGAGGATTCCGTTTTTACCTGATGTGGTGCGCGAGTGGCGCGACAAGCACTCCGATGAGGCGATCCCCGACGGCCTGGTGCTCACCCAGCCCTGGCCATCAACCAGCGGCGAGAAAACCCGCGGCATCCCGGACCGGATCATCCACTACCAGTACCGCCATGACCGGGCCCGGCGCACGCTGCGGGGGATCGATGAGCAGGTGGCCAAGGCCGAACGTGCTGTTGACGGGCATGCCCCGGTCAAACGTAACCGCTACATCCAGCTCACCGGGGCTACCAAGAGCGTGAATCGCACACTGGAGGCCAAGGCCCGGGCGTTGGCCGGGTGGAAGGGATACACCACCAACCTGGTGAGCCAACCGGCCACTTTCGTCATCGAGGCGTATCACCAGTTGTGGCGCATTGAAAAGGCGTTCCGGATGTCCAAGCACGACCTGCAAGCCCGCCCGATCTATCACCGCACCCGCGACTCCATCGAAGCCCACCTCAGCGTTGTCTTCGCCGCGATGGCGGTATCGCACTGGATCGAGCACCAAACCGGTTGGAGCATTAAGAAATTCGTTCGCACCGCACGCCGCTACCGTACCGTCACTATCCAAGCCGGCAAGCACACCCTGACCGCTGCTGAACCGCCACCACCCGACCTCGCCGAAATCCTCGCAAACATCCACAGCCTACGTGCGCACTAGCCTGATAAAAGTCGGGTACGAGTAGCGGGTTTCCAGCCCGCAACCCGTGCAGGTATGGGTAGTCATCCGGCTATGGTCTCATCGCGGCGGGCGTGCCTCGCGACTGACGCCTGACTGGGCCCAAACGCGTTGGAGCTAAGGGGATTCGAACGTCTTACCTGACTTTTATCACTGTCGGCGATCCGGCGGTTGTGTAGGGCTGTGACCTGTGTCTTCGGTTGTGGCCTGGTGCGGATTTGTGCACTAGCCGGTGGGCCGTAGGGTGCCTGCGTGGCCTATGTGCGCACGGTGAAGACATCCTCGGGGGCGATGGCTGTGCAGGTCGTGTGGTCCTCGCGGCGCGGGTCACGCCGGATCGAGCATCTGGGTTCGGCGCATGACGAGGCCGGGGTGGCCGCTTTGAAGGCTGCCGCGGCGCAGCGACTGGCCGCCGGCCAAGCGCAACTCGACCTTGGCTTGGCCGAACGTTCGGCGGCCGAGCCGTTGCCGATCACGTCCTCGAAGTCGGCGCTGCTGTGGGAAGCATTGTGCGCTGCTTATGACAAGGTCGGGTTCGCCAACGTCGCCGATGGGGATGAGGCGTTTCGTCAGTTGGTGTTGGCCCGGATCATCGAACCGACCAGCAAGGCCGATTCACTTCGGGTCGTCGAGGAGACTGGGGTCGTCCCGGTGTCGTATCCGACGCTGAACCGCCGTCTGCCGGTGTTCGCCAAACCCGCTTTCCGGCAAGCGCTTTCGACCGCATGCGCTGCCCACGCGCAATTGGGTCCGGCCAGTCTGGTGCTCTATGACGTGTCGACGCTGCACTTCGAGACCGATGCTGGTGATGGGTTCCGGGAGCCCGGATTCTCCAAGGAAAGACGGTTGGACCCGCAGATCACCCTGGGGTTGTTGACCGATGCTGGCGGGTTCCGTTGACGGTGGCGGCCTTTGAGGGCAATAAGGCAGAGACCGCGACCATGCTGCCGGTGATCAACGCGTTCAAGGCCGCTCACCAACTCACCGACGTCACGGTCGTCGCTGATGCCGGGATGATCTCGGAAGCCAACCAGGTCGCCCTGCACGCGGCAGGG